>JASBUE010000194.1 GCA_030148045.1 Candidatus Tenderia sp. | reverse complement strand
CCTGGCCGATCCCGCCCGATTAAAAGGGGATGCCAAGACCGCCTGGGGGGCGGCACGGGCCGCCGGGTTGACGGTGGCGGCGTTCGACGCGGCTGCCTTGGGCAAGGTCGATGTCATCGTCGACGCCGTTTTTGGCACCGGGCTGGACCGGCCTGTGGAAGGACGCTGGGCCGAGGCCATCGACGCCATCAATGCAGCGGCCGTGCCGGTGTTGGCGGTGGACATTCCGTCCGGCCTGCAGGCCGATACCGGCCGGGCCATGGGCGTGGCCGTCAAGGCCGCGGCCACAGTGAGCTTCATCGGCCTGAAGCAGGGGTTGCTCACCGGCAGCGGGCCGGATCACTGCGGTGTCCTGTCTTACCACGATCTGGGCGTGCCGGCGGCGGTGCTGGCCCGGGTCCCGGCGGCGGCCGAGCGGGTCGACTGGCCGGGCCTGAGATCATCTCTGCCGCCGCGGCCGCGCACCGCCCACAAGGGCCTGTACGGCCATACGCTGGTGGTGGGCGGCAACCACGGCATGGCCGGGGCGGTGCGCATGGCGGCGGAGGCGGCGGCGCGGGTGGGCAGCGGTCTGACCAGCGTGGCGACCCGTCCCGAGCATGTGGCCGCCATGGCGTCGGCCAGGCCCGAGCTGATGTGGCGCGGAATCTCATGCGCCGCCGAATTGCGCGAGCTCCTGCAGCGTGCCACCGTGGTGGCCATCGGTCCCGGCCTGGGGCAGGACGGCTGGGCCGTGACCCTGTTCGAAACGGTGCTGCAGTCCAATCTGCCGTTGGTGGTGGATGCCGACGGGCTGAACCTGCTGGCTCAGGAACCCTGTCGCTATGGCGACTGGGTCATGACGCCCCATCCGGGCGAGGCCGCCAGGCTGTTGCAGACCGATAGTGCGGCCATTCATGAGGATCGCTTTGCCGCCCTGGCGCAGTTGAGCCAACGTTACGCCGGCACGGTCGTGTTGAAGGGCGCCGGCACGCTGATCGGCGATGAGCAGGGGGCGGTGGCGCTGTGCAGCGGGGGCAATCCCGGCATGGCCAGTGGCGGCATGGGGGATGTGTTGACCGGCGTGATCGCGGGCTTGGCGGCGCAGGGGCTGAATCTGTCTCTTGCGGCTAGGGCGGGGGTATCGCTGCATGCCGCTGCGGGGGATAAGGTAGCCCTCAGCGGTGAGCGCGGCATGTTGGCCGGTGATGTGATCAACGCATTGCGCGCGTTGGTGAATTAGTAGATTGGAGCCCCGACAGCAACGCCCTGGCGCTCATGATGCCGCTTTTTACCGCGCCTTCCAGGGTCGACGGATAGCCTGTATCGAGATAATCACCCGCCAACCATAAACCCTCGACACCGGTCCTGGCCTGCGGCCGCTTTTGCTGGATCCCGACTTCGCAGCCGAAGGTGGCGCGTTTTTCCCGTAGCACGCGCCATTTCAGCGCTTGCGGCCAGTGCGGATAGAGCGCCGCCAGTTCGGCCATCACTGCCTGCGCCAAGGCGTCATTATCCATGGTCATGTGTTTGCCCGGGCCGCAGATCACCACCGCCATCAAACCCGGCTGGGCATTGATGCGGCGGTCGAATACCCAGTGACCGATACCGTCCACCAGTCCGATCAGGTCATTACCCAGTCTGGCCGTTTCGGGGTATTGGATATACACGGTGCAGATGGGGTGGTGATGAAATTCCCCCAGTTGTGCACCGAGCGCCGCGGTCTCCGGGTGCGGGGCCAACAGTTTCTTGGCTATCCAGGGTGGGGTGGCGAGGATAAGCTGTTCGCAGGGGTGGAACGTCTCACCGCAATAAAATCCATGCAGTCTGCCCGCGTCGATGGCCAGCGCGGTGATGCGTTGTTGCAGACGAAACTGGCCACCATGGTTTTCAACATAACGCTGCGCATGCAGCGGCAGTGATTCGGTCAGACTGGGAAGAATGAACAGCAGATCGGAGTCTTCGCGTTCGCGGGCGAAATGCTTGCGCAAAATGTGCAGAAAAACCTGGGTCGAGGCCTCCCGGATAGGCGTGTTGAGCATGGCCAGACATAGCGGTTGCCACAGGAACTGGATCAGGCGCCGGGTCTGACCGTTCTGCAGCAGCCATTTTTCCAGCGGCTGATCCTGATTGATGCTAAACCGGTTCCGGATCAGCCGGGCACCGAGACGCAGCGCCGTGCCGCGCTCGTGCAGGTCCAAGCCCCTGGCGCGCATCAGCCCCCAAAGCAGGTGCATGGGGGCCGCCACATTGTGTACCTGCAGGGTGACGGTTTGCTGCTGGGTACTGTGTATTTCAAACTGCAGCAGCTTGCGTTTCACCATGCGTTGCTCCGGAATGCCGAGGGTCTGTAGCAGGCCGAGAATGTTGCGGTAGGCGCCCAGCATGATGTGCTGGCCGTTGTCGATGTTCCATCCCTGAGTGTTCACGGAGCGGGCGCGGCCGCCGAGCAGTCTGCCGGATTCAAACAGCGCTACCGGCATGCCGTAGCGACTCAGGGTGGTGGCCGCGGCCAGACCGGCCCAGCCGCCGCCCACGACGACGGTTGTCAGTGCCGTTGCCATGTTCGGTAACGGTGTTTCTCCCGCCGGGCGGTACGCCAGGCGATCCAGAGTTTGCGCAGGGGCGTCAGTGAAATACGCTGATCGAGGACGCGATAGTCGTCCTTTTCGATTTCGTCCAGGGTGGCCTGGTAGATGGCGGCCATGATGATACCGCTGCGCTGGCGGTAGCGATCCTCCTCCGGCAGCAGGTCGAATGCCTTTTGGTAATAGCCGCGGGCGCGTGCGGCCTGAAAGGCCATCAGCTTGCGTGCCTTGTCAGTCACCTGGTGATTGAGGATATCGTCCTGGGAGACACCGAAGCGTTGCTGTTCGTCCCGGGGAATGTAGACCCTGCCGCGTGCCGCATCCTCCGCCACATCGCGCAGGATGTTTGTGAGCTGAAACGCCATGCCCAGGTTATGGGCGTACTTGAGCGTCTGCCGGTTTTGGTAGCCAAAGATCTCCGCCGCCATCAGTCCCACCACCGAGGCGACGCGGTAGCAATAGAGGCTCAGCTCCTTGAAGCTGTCGTAGCTGAATTGTTCCAGGTCCATGGCCATGCCGTCGATGATCTCGAGGAAATGCTCCTGCGGCAGGTTGAACTGTTTGATCGATGTCTGCAGGGCCTGGCTCACGGGATGGGTCGGATTGCCGTCGAAGAGCCTGGCGAGTTCGCCGCGCCACCATTCCAGTTTGGTGGCGGCCAGGCTTGGATCGCTGCATTCGTCCACCACGTCGTCCACCTCACGGCAGAAGGCGTAGAGCGCGGTGATGGCCTGGCGCTGCGGCGGCGGCAGAAACAGAAAGCTGTAGTAAAAGCTGGAGCCGCTCTTGGCCGCCTTGTCCTGACAATATTGGTCGGGTGTCATGATTTTTTTTGATTGGTGCTGCTGCAAAGGAGGGCCCTAGGATACCGGACTCCTTTCCAGGTTGCGAGCTGGCAAGGCACCTTGGCGGGGGACCGTTCAGGCGCTCTTCTTGGTCTGTTCTTCTTGCGCCAGCGGGTCGCTGATTTCGGCGCCGTCCTGCATACGTTTTTCCTCCTCGGCGGCGCTGGCGCCGAATACGGAGACGGCGCGGTTGTAACTGTTGAGCACGCTGCTCAGTTCCGAACCGAGTTCGGCGATCAACTTGATAAAGGTGCCGAAGCGCTTGTAGAGATGCACACCCGTTTCGCGGATCTTCTTGGCGTCTCCTGAGAATGCCTGCTGGCGCCAGCCGAAGGAGACGGTCTGAAACAGGTTGAACAGGTCGGTGGGCGTGGCCAGGATCAGCTTGTGTTGCTGCGCCAGCTGCAGCAGGTCGTTGTCGATCTCCAGGGCGGTGGCGAGGTAGTGGTCATTCAGGATCATGAGAATATGCGCCGCCGGCTGTTGCTGGTATTGGGACAGGTAGGCGCGGCTGTTCATCTCCATGATACGTTCGCGCAGTTTGCGCGCATGGCTCTCCAGGTGCCAACTCCTCACCGTGGCGTCCGGCGCCTGGCAGATGTTGATGTAGGCCTCGAGCGGCGTGTTGGGATCGACGGCGATGGTGCTGTTGTTGGGGAGTTTGATCAGACAGGGGGATGCGTGCCTGCCGCCGTCGTCCCTTGCTGAATTGTGCATGCGGTAATGGTCGGTCATGTAGGTGAGTTCCAGCAGCTTTTTCAGGGTCTGGATGCCCCAGCGGCTGCGGGTCTCGCTGTCGCCCAGTGTCCTGGCGATCTGTTTGAGGTCGCCACGCCCCAGTTGTTGCGGGGCCTGGAGGATATCGAGCTGTTTCTGGATCTGGCTCTGTACCTTTTTGCCCTCACGCAGGATGCGCTTGGCCTGCTGGTCGGCACTGAGCAGCGATTCCTGCAGCGGCCTGAGCAGGGTGCCGACGAAGCGTTCCTTATCTGACAGGTCCGCGCCACCAATCTGTTGGTCATCGGCGAGGGAGGAGAGGCTGTATTCGAGATCTTCGCGCATCTTCTCCACGGTGGAGAATTTCTCGTTGGTATCGTTCCTTTGGATGCTGAGCTTCTCGTTCAGGTCGATATATTTCTGTTTCAGTTGATCGAGCTGATGACGTGATTTAAGCATGGACAGTGCATAGCCCAGGGCCGTAGCGATGATGCTGATGATGAGGATGACCGCGAATAAGGCCGAGTTATCCATGTGTTCCTTCCTGCTGAGTTTGTCAGGCGACGTCCCGGCCGAGCCAGGTGAGTATGTCCCGGGGTTGATCGATCGTGCCGTCGGCACCCCACTGGGCGGGATGTTCGTGTTCGCTGATATAACCGAACAGGGCGGCCAAGGTCTTCATGCCGGCGCGCCGGCCTGCCACGATGTCGCGTTCGGCGTCGCCCACATAGAGGCATTGGTCGCCACGTGAGCCCGCCATCCGGCAGGCAAACAACATGGGTTCCGGATCCGGTTTGCACTTGGCTGTTGTGTCGCCGGAGACGATGCAGGCGGCGCGTTGCGCCAGGCCCAGTTTCTGCATCAGGGGCTCGGTAAGCCAGCTGGGCTTGTTGGTCACCACGCCCCAGTTCAGTCCCTCGGCCTCCAGGGTGTCCAGCACCTCCGCCATGCCGGGAAAGAGGCGGGTCTTGGTGGCGATGTTGTCCAGATAAGTGTCGAGCAGCTGTTCGCGAATCGGGTCGAATCCTTCATCTCCCGGATCGAGTTCGAAGCCGAGATAGATCAGCGCATTGGTGCCGTGCGAGACGATCGGACGGATGACGTCGAAGGAGAGTGGATTGAGGCAGTTGTGTTCGCGTACCGTGTTCAAGGCATCGGCCAGATCCGGTGCCGTATCTGCCAGGGTTCCGTCCAGATCGAATAATACGGTGCGCACGTTGAGGAATTCCTTGGTCATGATTTGGTTATGACAGGTTTATCGGCGTAAACAACCGTTTTTTTATCTTTTCGCCCCGAAAAAACGGGCCGGGGTCATGCCTTTTTGGCGTGCACGAGATAGTTGACGTCGATGTCCTTGCACAATTTGTACTGTCGCGTCAGAGGGTTATAGCCCATGCCGGTGACCTCGAGCAGCTCCAATCCGGCGGCGCGCAACCACCGGCCCAGTTCGGACGGGCGAATGAACTTGTTGTAATCATGGGTACCCTTGGGCAGCAGCCTGAGCAGGTATTCGGCACCGATGATGGCGAGGGCATAGGCCTTGGGGTTGCGGTTGATGGTGGAGAAGAACAGGTCGGCGCCGGGTTGGGCCAGCTCGGCGCAGGCCTGGATCACCGCGGCGGGATCGGGGACGTGCTCCAGCATCTCCATGCAGGTGACCACCTCGAATTCACCGGCGTGTTCGGCGGCGCAGGCTTCGGCGGTGGATTGCTGGTAATCCACCTGAACATTGGCCTCCAGGGCGTGTAATTTGGCCACGGTCAGCGGTGCCTGACCGGCGTCGATGCCGGTCACCACGGCGCCGCGTTTAGCCATGCTCTCGGCCAGGATACCGCCGCCACAGCCGACGTCGATCACCCGTTTGCCCGCCAGGGCGGCACGCGCGTCGATGTAGTTAAGGCGCAGCGGGTTGATGTCATGCAGGGGCTTGAATTCGCTGCCGGGATCCCACCAGCGCGAGGCGAGTTGTTCGAATTTGTTGACTTCCGCCCGGTCCACGTTTTCTGATGCTGCGTTCATGGTGTTTTCTTCCCTTGCTATGCGTCGCTGGCCAGGATCTTCCTGCCCCATTCGACGGCCTTTTGCCGGATCATGTTCTCATCCATGGTGGTGAGTGTAGCATTCTTGACCACGTGCTTTCCGGCGATCCAGACGTCGCTTACCTTGTCGCGCCCGCTAGCATAGACCAGCTGGGAAATGGGGTTGTAGAGCGGCTGGCTGTCCAGGCCGCCGAGATCAACGGCCACCAGGTCGGCGGCCTTGCCGATCTCCAGCGAGCCGGTCTCGGCGTCGATACCCAAGGCCCGGGCGCCGTTGATGGTGGCCATGCTCAGGGCGGTGGCGGCCGGCACCGCACTGGCATCAGCCGCTACCGCCTTGCCCAGCAGGGCGGCGCTGCGCATCTCGCCGAACATGTCCAGGTCGTTGTTGCTGGCGGCGCCGTCGGTGCCGAGGGCGACGTTGACGCCGGCCTTGACCAGCTTGTCCACCGGGCAGAAACCGCTGGCCAGTTTGAGATTGGATTCGGGGCAGTGGACCACGTGGCCCCCCAGCCGGGCCATCAATTCGATCTCTTCGTCCTCCAGTTGGGTCATGTGTACCGCCAGCAGGCGGGGGGAGACCAAGCCCAGCTTTTCTAGGCGGCGCAGGGGGCGGACCTGGTGATGTTCCACGCTGCCGCCGATCTCATCCGCCGTTTCGTGCACGTGCATGTGGATGGGGACGTCCAGCTCCTCGGCCAGGGTCTGTACCCGTTGCAGCGGCGCGTCGGACACGGTGTAGGGCGCGTGGGGGGCGAAGGCGGTTTTGATCAACGGGTGGTTGCGGTATTCGTCATGCAACTTGAGGCCCTTGTGGATGTATTCATCCGCATCCGCCGCCCACACGGTGGGGAAGTCGATCAGGATCATCCCGACCGTGGCGCGCATGTGGTTGTCGGCCGCCACGCGGGCGGTCTCGTCGGGGAAGAAGTACATATCGCTGAAACAGGTGGTGCCGCCGCGCAGCATCTCGGCGACGGCCAGGCGGCTGCCGTCGTGGACGAAAGCGGGACTGACCCAGCGTCCCTCGGCGGGCCAGATGTGGCCGTTGAGCCACTCCATCAGCGGCAGGTCGTCGGCCAGGCCGCGAAACAGGGACATGGCCGCATGGGTGTGGGTGTTGACCAGTCCCGGGATGAGGGCGTGATGCTCGAGCTTGAGTGACACCTCGGCCCGGTATTTGCGCACCGCCTCGCCCGCCGGCAGCAGGTCGATGATGCTGCCGTCATGAATGGCCAGGGCATGGCCCTCATGCCAGCTGTGTTCCGGGACTACCGGGATGATCCATCGGGCCTGAATCAAGGTATCGATTTGTTGCATGTCTAAGTAAACTCCGTGGCGCAGCGACTCTTTGTCCCCCTCTCCGCGGCGGAGAGGGTAGGTTGGGGTAAGCGCATTTTGCGCACCCCAACACTGGTTGACGCAGGAAGATAAGCATGTTGGGGTGCGCTCCGCTTACCCCAACCTACCACTGAAGTATAACCCGAGGAATTAGTTGGGTTAACGCTCCCAGTGAATCGCGTAAATCGAGACCCGCTGATTGCGGCGGCGGCCGTCGCGGGTCCAGTTCTGGTCCACGGGGTGCTGCTCGCCCTTGCCGATCGGGTTGATCAGTTTGGGGTCGACCCCCTTCACGGTAAGGTAGTTGCGCACGATCTTGGCGCGGCGCTCGGAAAGTCCGTAGTTATAGGCCTCGCTGCCGACTTCGTTGGTGTGACCTTCCACCAGGATGCGTTTGATATCGTCGTGTTGCAGCAGATATGCCACCGCGGCGTCCAGGGAACGCTGGCCTTCATGCGTAATAGTGGCCTTGTCGTTGTCGAAATAGACCGGGCTGAGCGGCACGTATTTGAACGATTCCTGCGCCATCTCCTGGTCGGGCACGCGCAGGGAGTCCGGCGGCGGCGCGGCGGCGCCGTCCCACAGGCCCGGGGTGGCGGCAATGGCCGGCATGCCGATCAGGGTCAGCGCTGCGGCAAGGAAGTAGGTTGTTGTGATCTTTTTTTGCATGTCAGCTACCCTCTAGACCAATATCGGTCAGTTTTCCCCGCGAGTTTAGATTTTGGCCTTGGCGGACAATAGCCGGTATTATTCCTGGGTTTTTTTCAGGAACGGAGAACATTTCCATGCAGCATCACGACAGGATCAGGGCGGTTGAATGGAGCGACGAGGGGCTGAAATTGCTGGATCAGCGCCTGTTGCCGCGTTTGGAGCAGTGGGTGCTGCTCAAGGATGCCCTGGGCGTGGCGCAGGCGATCCGCGACATGGTGGTGCGCGGCGCCCAGGCCATCGGCGTCACCGCCGCCTACGGCGCGGTGCTGGCGGCGCGCGACCGCTATGCCGAGTCCCCGGAGCATTGGCGCAATGCCATCGAGGAGGATTTCAGGATATTGGCCGAATCGCGCCCCACGGCGATCAACCTGTTCTGGGCCCTGGAACGGATGAAGGCCCGGCTGGCGGGGATCGAAGGCGATCCGGTGGTGGCCCTGCTGGATGAGGCCAAGCGCATCCACGCGGAGGATGTTGCCGCCAACTATCGCATGGGTGAACTGGGCGCGGAGCTGATCGAAGGGCCTTGCGCGGTGTTGAACCATTGCAATACCGGTTCCCTGGCTACCGGTGGTTTTGGCACCGCCCTGGGGGTGATCCGCGCCGCCTACGGCGCCGGGCGGATCAACCACGTCTTCGCCGACGAGACCCGCCCCTGGCTGCCGGGCGCGCGCCTGACCGCCTGGGAGCTGGTGGAGGACAACATTCCCGTCACCCTGATCGCCGAGGGGGCCGCCGCCACCTTGATGCGCCAGGGCAGGGTGAAGTGGGTGATCGTCGGCTCCGACCGCATCGCCGCCAACGGCGACGTCGCCAACAAGATCGGCACCTATTCTCTGGCGGTGGCGGCACGCCATCACGGCGTCAAATTCATGGTGGTGGCGCCCACCTCCACCGTGGACATGACCATCGCCACCGGCGCGGATATCCCCATCGAGGAGCGCGCCGAGGAGGAGGTGCTGACCTTGGCCGGCACCCGTATTGCGCCGGATGCCGCCCACGCCTGGAACCCCTCGTTCGATGTCACCCCGGCTGAGCTGATCGACGCCATCGTCACCGAAAAAGGGGTGGTGGAAGCACCGACCTTGGAAAAAATGAAGGCCATGATGGCGGGGTGATTATTGGTATGTAAATCCCCCCTAACCCCCCTTTGGCAAAGGGGGGAACTGGGTAGTGGGCAGGATGGTGAATGGTTACCCCGGCCAAGCCTCCCCCTTTGGAAAAGGGGGACTGAGGGGGATTTCAAGACATCATCGGCACCCCGAGCTTTTCGGGTCTGCAGGGATTGCAACAGAAATCCCCCTAACCCAACTTTCTATAAAGATGGGCGCGGATGAGGTGGCGGGTAAGGTGGTTTGGGCATCCTTTCCAACCCCCTCTTTTGCAAAGGTGGAAATTAAACGGTTGACGGCGTTGTTTTTCCAAGCAATCCAAAGGGCTTACGACGACAAAAAGGTGCCGTCATGGGGCCGAGTGTGCTAAGATTCGCTCCTTATTTTGGATGGGGTTTGCGGCCGGATCAGATGGGTGTTTACGGCTGCAGGGACCGCTGTTTTAGAGAAAGGCACTAACAAATAATCCATGGCTGATTTTGCTCGAGAAGTCCTCCCGATTGCCATCGAGGAGGAGATGAAGCACTCGTACATGGAGTACGCCATGAGCGTCATCGTGGGGCGTGCTCTGCCGGATGTGCGTGACGGTCTGAAACCGGTCCATCGCCGCGTGCTTTACGCCATGCGCGAGCTGGGCAATGACTGGAACAAGCCGTACAAGAAATCCGCCCGTGTGGTCGGGGATGTGATCGGTAAATACCATCCCCACGGCGATACCGCCGTCTACGACACCATCGTGCGCATGGCCCAGCCCTTTTCGCTGCGCTACATGCTGGTGGACGGTCAGGGCAACTTCGGCTCCATCGACGGCGATTCCGCCGCCGCCATGCGTTACACCGAGGTGCGCATGGCCAAGATCGCCCACGAGCTGCTGGCCGATCTGGAGAAGGAAACGGTCGATTTCGTCCCCAACTACGACGAGACCGAGCATGAGCCGGCGGTCTTCCCAACCCGGATTCCCAACCTGCTGATCAACGGCTCCGCCGGTATCGCCGTCGGTCTGGCCACCAACATCCCGCCGCACAATCTCAACGAGGTGATCGACGCCTGTCTCGCCCTGGTGGACGATCCGGACATCGACATCGCCGGCTTGATGGAGCACCTGCCCGGCCCCGATTTTCCCACCGCCGCCATCATCAACGGCGCGCGTGGCATCCACGAGGCCTATTACACCGGCCGCGGCCGCATCTATCTGCGCGCCCGCAGCGAGATCGAAGTGGACGAGTCCAGGGACAAGCAGACCATCATCATCACCGAGCTGCCCTACCAGGTGAACAAGGCCAACCTGCTGGAAAAGATCGCCGAGCTGGTCAAGGAGAAAAAGGTCGAGGGCATTACCGAGCTGCGCGACGAGTCGGACAAGGACGGCCTGCGCGTGGTGATCGAGCTGCGCCGCGGCGAGACCGCCGAGGTGATCCTCAACAACCTCTACCAGTACACCCAGCTGGAGAACGTGTTTGGCATCAACATGGTGGCCCTGGTGGACGGCCAGCCCAAGCTGCTCAACCTGAAGCAGATGCTGGAGGCCTTCATCCACCACCGCCGCGAGGTGGTGACGCGGCGCACCATTTTCGATCTGCGCAAGGCGCGCGAGCGTGGCCACATCCTGGAAGGGCTGGCCGTGGCGCTGGCCAACATCGACGCGGTGATCGCCCTGATCAAGGCCTCGCCCAGCCCGGCCGAGGCCAAGGCCGCCCTGATGGGGCGCCTGTGGCAGCCCGGTGTGGTGACCGACATGCTCTCCCGCGCCGGCGCCGACATGTCCCGGCCCGAAGGGCTGCCGGTGGAGTTTGGCCTGGTGGACGGCGGCTATCGCCTGTCCGAGGCCCAGGCCCAGGCCATCCTGGACCTGCGCCTGCATCGCCTCACCGGCCTGGAGCAGGACAAGATCACCGCCGAGTACAAAGAGATCCTGGAGCGCATCGCCGATCTGCTCGATATTCTCTCCAACCCGGGCCGTCTGATGCAGGTGATCCGCGACGAGCTGGTGGCGATCCGCGAGCAGTATCAGGACAAGCGTCGCAGCGAAATCGTCGCCGAGCGTCTCAACCTGACCCTTGAGGATCTGATCTCGGAAGAGGACGTGGTGGTCACCCTGTCCCATTCCGGCTACGTCAAGGCCCAGCCGTTGTCGCTGTACCGGGCGCAAAAGCGCGGCGGTCGCGGCCGGGCGGCGGCCAGCGTCAAGGACGAGGATTTCATCGACAAGCTGTTCGTGGCCAACACCCACGACACTATCCTGTGTTTCTCCAGCCGTGGCAAGCTGTACTGGAAGAAGGTCTACGAACTGCCCCAGGCCGGGCGCACCGCGCGCGGCAAGCCCATCGTCAATCTGCTGCCGCTGGAAGAGGGCGAGCGCATCAACGCCGTGCTGCCGATCCGCGAATACGAAGCGGGCAAGTTCGTCTTCATGGCCACCAGCAACGGCACGGTGAAGAAGACGCCCTTGACGGACTTTTCCCGACCGCGGGCCAACGGCATCATCGCCCTGGAGCTGCTGGGGGACAATTGCCTGGTGGGCGTCGATATCACCGACGGCAACGACGACGTCATGCTGCTCAGCAGTGCCGGCAAGGCACTGCGTTTCAATGAAAAAGATGTGCGCCCCATGGGGCGCACCGCGCGTGGCGTCAAGGGCGTCAAGCTGGGGCCGGGGCAGGAGGTGATCGCGCTGATCAAGGTGGGCGAGGGCGACGTGCTGACTGTCACCGAAAAGGGTTACGGTAAGCGTACCCCGGTGGCGGATTATCCGACCTACGGCCGTGGCGGCCAGGGCGTAATCTCGATCCAGACCAGCGAGCGCAACGGTGCGGTGATCGGCGCCACCCAGGTGGGCAGTGATGACGAGCTGATGCTCATTACCGATCACGGCACCCTGGTGCGCACGCCGGTGGGCGATATCTCCTGCATGGGGCGCAACACCCAGGGGGTGCGGCTGATCCGGCTGTCTGATGATGAAAGCCTGATCGGCGTGGAAAAGATCGTCGAGCAGGAAGAAGACGCCATCATCGAAGAAGAATAGAGCAGGCTGTTAAAAAACCGCCTAAGCCGCGCCGGCCATGCCGGTGTTGCGGCAGCGCATTTTTCCGGCCTTAAAGCAACGCATACGCAATGAGGGACATTATGACCAGAATCTACAATTTCAGCGCCGGGCCGGCGATGTTGCCCGAAGTGGTTTTGAAACAGGCCCAGGAGGAGATGCTCGATTGGCAGGGCAGCTGCATGTCGGTGATGGAGATGAGTCACCGCGGCAAGGAGTTCGTCTCCATCGCCGAACAGGCCGAGGCCGACCTGCGCGAACTGATGGCCATCCCGGACAACTACAAGGTGCTGTTCCTGCAGGGTGGCGCCAGCAGCCAGTTCGCCATGGTGCCCATGAACCTGCTGCGCGGTAAAGACGGCGCCGATTACATCAATACCGGCAGCTGGTCGAAAAAGGCCATTGCCGAAGGCAAGCGGTACTGCAACCTCAACATTGCCGCGACTACGGAACAGAGCAAGTTCACCCGCGCCCCGGCACAGGACGAACTCAAGCTCGATCCCAATGCCGCCTATGTGCACTACACCCCCAACGAAACCATCGGCGGGGTGGAGTTTTCGTATATTCCGGAGACCGGTGATGTGCCGCTGGTGGCGGACATGTCCTCCACCATCCTGTCGCGTCCCGTGGACGTCTCCAGATTCGGCGTCATCTACGCCGGGGCGCAGAAGAACATAGGCCCAGCCGGCCTGACCGTGGTGATCGTGCGCGCCGACCTGATCGGCCAGACCCTGGACGGCACGCCGACCATGTTCGACTACGCCGCCCATGCGGAGGCCGAGTCCATGTACAACACGCCGCCCACCTATGCCTGGTATCTGGCCGGGCTAGTATTCGCCCATCTGAAACAGCAGGGCGGCCTGGAGGCCATGGCGGAGATCAACCGGCGCAAGGCGGCCAAACTGTATGGGGCCATCGACAACTCCGCTTTCTATGCCAATCCCGTCGATCCGGAGAGCCGTTCCTGGATGAACGTGCCCTTCACCCTGGCCAATCCCGAGCTTGATGCGGAGTTCCTCAAACAGGCCTCCGAGCGCGGCTTGAAGACGCTCAAGGGCCACCGTTCCGTGGGCGGCATGCGCGCCAGCATCTACAACGCCATGCCCGAAGCCGGCGTCGACGCCCTGATCGAGTTCATGGCGGATTTCGAACAGCGCCACGGCTGATTCAAGGAGCTTCGCCATGTACAAAATACTGACGCTGAACAACATCTCGGTTACCGGCCTGGAGCGCCTGCCGCGCGATAATTACGAGATTGCCTCGGAGATCCAGCATCCGGACGCCATTCTGCTGCGTTCCTTCAAGATGCACGACATGGAGATCCCCGCCACCCTGAAGGCAGTCGGCCGCGCCGGGGCCGGGGTCAACAACATTCCGGTGGACAAGATGAGCCAGCGCGGCATCCCGGTATTCAACGCCCCGGGCGCCAATGCCAACGCGGTGAAGGAGCTGGTGCTGGCCGGTATGCTGCTGGCCTGCCGCAACATCTGCCAGGCCTGGGACTACACCAACAAGCTGGAAGGGGATGACGCCGAACTGCACAAGCTGGTGGAGGCGGGCAAGAAGAAGTATGCCGGCTTTGAGCTGCCCGGCCGCACTTTGGGGGTGATCGGTCTGGGGGCCATCGGTATCCGTGTCGCCAACGCCGCTCTGAGCCTGGGCATGAAGGTGATCGGCTATGATCCGCAGATTACCGTGCGCAGCGCCTGGCAGCTGGAGGCCGATGTGGAGCAGGCCCACAGCGTCGACGACCTGGTGTCGCGTTGCGATTTCATCACCTTTCACGTGCCGCTGGTGGAGGGCACGCGTAACATGCTCAATGCGGAACGCATCGCCATGATGAAACAGGGCGCCGTGGTGCTCAACTTCGCCAGCGACGGCATCGTGGATGACGAGGCGGTCTGCACCGCGCTGGCGCAGGACAAGTTGTATGCCTATGTGACCGACTTTCCCTCCAACACCCTTAAGGGGCGCGAGCGCGTCATCGCCCTGCCGCATCTGGGCGCCTCCACCCAGGAGGCCGAAGACAACTGCGCCGTCATGGTGGCAGAGCAGGTGCGTGATTTTCTCGAGAACGGCAACATCGTCAATTCGGTCAACTTTCCCGAGGTGGTGATGCCCTACAGCGAAGGCACGCGCCTGGCGGTGGCCAATTCCAATGTGCCCAACATGGTGGGGCTCGGACCAGATGGTTTT
>JASBUE010000185.1 GCA_030148045.1 Candidatus Tenderia sp. | reverse complement strand
ACACTAATTTCGGAGCAGCGCCGGCGGCCCATTTTTCCGCCCCACTGCGTTGTCAGTCGCTTATGTAGAATAACTACACCGCACTCCTTCCGCCTTGTGGGGCGGAAAAATGAGCTCCAGCAGTGATGAAAATGAAACCTCAACAGACCCTAGGCCGTAGCCTCAGGGTTTCTTGAAATTCACGACCTTCTTCAAGGGCGACAGGTTGATCTCATCGATCACCATGCCGGGCCGGCCGTCCAGGACCGTCTTTATTGCGGTGGCCACGTCGGCGGCTTCGATATAGTTGGCGGCGTCCTCACCGTGACGGAAATTGAGCTGATCGAAAAAACCGGTCTTGACCATGCCGGGATTGATGATGCTGACGTGGACGCCGCTGCCGCTGCACTCCTGCCGCAGCGCCTGGGCGAAACCGCGCAGGGCGAATTTGGTGGCACAGTAGATGCTGCCTTTTTGCGTGCCTTGCAGGGCTGCCTCCGAGCCGATGAAGACGATGTTGCTGTGGGGCTTTTGTTTCAGCTGTGCCATAAAGGCGCGGCAGATGAAGGCGTGGCTGGTGAAGTTGAGGTCCATCAGCTTGTAGATCTGTTTGTAGCTGAACTCTTCCAGGGAGCCGAAACGGCCCCGGCCGGCGCAGTGGATGACGGCGTCTACCTCCGGGTGTTGTGCGGCCAGCTCGGCCAGTTGCTCGGGCAGGGCCTTGATGTCGCCCAGGTCCATCTCCACGCAGGTGAAGTCGGGCGAGTCGATAGGGCATTTGCCAAAGTCGCGGGCGATGCCGATGATGCGGTGGCCGTCGGCGAGCAGCCGTTCAGCGGTGGCACGGCCGATGCCGGCGCTGGCGCCGCTGATCAGGATGGTTCGTCGCTTAGTCATGGCAGATAAACAGTTTTTTCTCGGGCATCCACTGTAATAGTTTTTCGCGGCAGAAGGCCAGCATCTCCTGTTCCAGGTTCGCCTCGTGGGCGACCATGGGCTGCGACTCGGTCAATGGAGCGGCGAACAGTTTCTCCTGCGGATAGAGCTTGACGGTGTTGCGGTAAAAAGCCTGCGGCATGCGAAACACGCCCAGGCTGGCCGAGTGCAATCGCTCCAGATCAATGCGGGCGAAGACCTGTTGGAAGAACTCGTCATAAAGTTGTTGGTAGTTATCGCAGTAGATGATCGGGTCGAAACGCAGGCCGACGGGCCAGCCGGCCCGTTGCAGCTTTGCCAGGGCATCGAGCCGCTTTTGCAATGGTGGCGCCTTGTGTTCCAATGCCCCGGCCAGCGCCCCGGGCGAGAGGCTGAAGGCGACGATGCAGTTTTGCATGGCCTCCACTTCGAGCAGGTGGCGGACCTGAGTGCTCTTGGTGCGCAGTTCCAGCCGGGCGTTGTCGAGTTTGCGAAACAGCGGCAGGGTGTGTTCCATAAAGCCGCTCACCGGTTCCAGGGCCATGCTGTCGCAGTCGTAGCCGGAGAAGAACCAGGCCGGTTCGTCCGACTCGGCGGCGCTGTTCTCGATGGCCGTGTCGAAGTCCTCGTAGTTGATGAACAGCACATAGTTGGCCGAGCGGTACATGCCCTGCAGGAAACAGTAGCGGCAGTCGTAGATGCAGTTGAGCATGTGCGAAAAGTAGTAGTTGCGGCGGCCGCCGATGTTGTAGCTCGCGGGCGCCTCGAGCACGAAGTTGTCGTGCTTGCGCGCCAGGATCAGCGCCGGTTGTTGTTTTTGCAGGCGGAAGTTCTGTCCCTTGGGGTTGAATATCTCGCCGTAGCGTTCGCATGTCACCACCCTGGCCTGGGGAAAGCGCCGGCGCAGCGCCACCGTGCGCGGGTGGTCGAGGACGGCCCGTTCGATATAGAGCGTCTGGATCATGGTGGGTCGAATCTCAGCGGCATTGCGGCAATGCGCCCTCTGAGTGCGGCGATGACCTGTTTGCTGTTTTGTGCAGCGGCGAATTCAGCGATATCCGGCGTCTCTTTGCCGAGTGCCTGCCAGCGCTGTAATAGCCGTTGCAGTTGATGCCTCTGCGAGACGCTGAAGCGCCAGCGTTGCAGAAAGGCGTGCATGGCCTCGATGGGCGGTTGTTGTTGCGCCAATTGTGCGTCGAGGTGTGACAACGCTTCCAGCAGCGTATCGAGGGTATCGAGCCGGGCGGCGACGATCTCCTCGGCATGATCGGCTGTCACCTGGTGTGCCGGAGTGCTCCGGTTATCGGAGATGATCTTGAAGACCTGCACCATTTCGTGGGTGTTGAAGCGGCCGGCGGCGGCGTAGAAGCCGGCGGCCTCCATGTCGTAGGCGGCAGCGCCGTGGTATTCGCTTTCGGGTTGATCGACGCTGACCAGATCCACCGTCGGGCAGGGCGGCTGGAAGGGTATGGCTGGATACCAGGTCTTGCCCGTAGCGGCGTCGTGGACCTTGTGGGCCAACACCGCGCTGCCCACCTCCAGGCTATGATGGCCGGCGATGCCGAGATTGAGCCAGACGGGGCGGCGGTCCGGCGTGGCACCCTGCAGATAGGCGCAGGCCGCCGCCGCGGCGTACTTGCCGATGCCGGCGATGATCAGGCGCAGCTGCTCGTTGGCATAGATGCGGAAGCCGTTTTCATGCCGGCCGTTGAGGCGGTAGTGCCGGATCAGCGGCTTGGCCTCACAGGGCAGGGCGGTGACGATGTAAAGCATGTTGCGATGCCGGAAAAGGGTTTGGTGGATTTTATCAGCTTCCGGGGGCGAGCTGAAAAGTGTCGCTCCTTGGGGCGTGGCGGCGCCACAACGGTGTGAATTCATTTATTATTTTCTGGTTGTTGTGTTTCCGGGCGCCCCTGAGCAGGATGCGCAGTTTGCGTTGCAGCATGCGTTCGGCGGCCCGATAATCCTGTTCCGATAAGCGGCCCTGCTCGAGAGATTTGGCCAGCGCCCGGATGCGAAAGCGGTCCATGCCCCAGTGTCGTTGCGATAGCTGGTCCTCATGGCCGCCGTGTTTGATAATCAGCGCGTCATCACAATAGAGCACCGGGTGGTGGGCGGTGATGCGCAGCCACAGGTCGTAGTCCTCGCAGGCCGGCAGGGTCTCGTCGAACAGGCCGATCTCGGTAAACAGGTCCCGGTGAATCATGGCCGCCGAGGGCGAGATGGCGCATAGGGGCAGGCAACGCTGAAAGATCCAGCCGCCGGCCTTGGCGTGTTTGTTCATTTGGTTCACGCGCGTGCCGTTGCGAATCCAGATCTCGTCGCTGTGGATGAGCAGGTGATCGGACTGCTGTGCCAGCAGCTCCAGCTGCGCAGCCAGTTTGTGCGGCAGCCATGCGTCATCCGAGTCGAGCAGGGCGATCCATTCGCCGCGTGCCTGTCGAATGCCGAGATTGCGCGCCGCGCTGACGCCGCGGTTTTCCTGTTTGAGATACGTCACCGCCGGATAATATCGGCGGATCAATTGTTCCGTGCCGTCATCGGAGCCGTCGTCGATGACGATTATCTCGTCGGCGGGGTGTGTCTGAGCCGACAGCGAATCCAACGCCCGGGCCAGGGTATGGGCGCGGTTATAGCTGGGGATGATGACGGAGACGGTGCTCATTCAGACGTCGATTAAGGTTCGCAGCCAGCGCCGGTAGAGTGTGTCGGCGTGGGACTGGAGTGTGGCGATGCGTTGCCCCAGATCCTGGGTGAGTTGTGCGAAATTCTGGATGGTTTCGGTGGGGCGGGCGATCTCCTGGGCGTGCCGTCGCGCCCAGTCGCTGACCATAGCGGCGCTCATTTCCACATGGCACTGCATGGCCAGGGTGTTGCCGATGACAAAGGCCTGGTGGGGGCAATGCCGGCTGCCAAGGATGTTAGTGGCGCCGGTGGGAATGGTGAAGCGTTCGCCGTGCCAGTGAAAGGCGGTGAAGCAGTCCGGCAGTCCCGCCAGCCAGTCGGCCGCGGCCGGGTTGTTCTCCTTGCGCACCTCGAGCCAGCCCAGCTCCTTGACAGGATTGGGGCCGATGCTGCCGCCCAGGGCCTTGCTGATAAGCTGGCCGCCGAGGCAGTGGCCCAGCACCTGCATGTCCACCGCCACGGCCCGGCGGATCAGGGCCAACTCGGCCTCGATCCAGGGGATGTCGTCATTGACGCTCATGGGGCCGCCCATGAAGACCAGGGCGGAGATCTGGTCCAGTGTCGTGGGGACCGCTTCCCCTCGGTCGAGATGTATTACCTGGAACGGAATCCCGTGGCGCGCCAGAAACGTGCCGAAGTAGCCCGGTCCTTCCGCGGCGACATGGCGAAAAATGTAAATGGGGTTCATTTGAATGTCTTTTTGCCAGCGTGATGGCTTAAGGGGGTATTGTGGCTTAACATGGTTGCCGGGTCCATTCGGCCGTCGTCTTTAGAAGTAGGACCATGAGCGCAGACGCGATCGTTTTCTATATCTTTGTCATCTTTACCGGCGCGGCCCTGCTGGCCACCCTGGGGCTATATGCGCGCCAGTCCCTGTTGGTGGTATACATGCTGCTTGGCGTGCTGGCCGGGCCGTCAGTACTCGGCCTGGTGGATGATGCCGAGGTGGTCAAGGGGATCGCCCATATCGGCGTGATCTTTCTGCTGTTTCTGATCGGTATCAACCTGCCGCCGCAAAAGCTGATGCAGATGCTGGGCAAGACCAGCCTAGTCGCCGGCGTCAGCTCCCTGCTGTTTATGATGATCGGCGCGTTGTGCGGCATCGCCTTCGGCTTCAGCCCGGCGGAGTCCCTGGTCATCGGCGTGGCGATGATGTTTTCCAGCACCATCATCGGGCTCAAGCTGTTGCCCACTACCGTGCTGCATCACCAGCATACCGGCGAGATCATTATCAGTATTCTGCTGCTGCAGGATATTATCGCCATCTTCATCCTGATGCTGTTGCCGGCGCAGTGGCACAACGGCCCGCCCTGGCTGGAGATGGTCACCATGGTCTTCTCCCTGCTGGGTCTGATCGCCTTCGCCTATCTGTTCGAGCGCTATGTGCTGATCAAGCTGATCCGGCGTTTCAATCGCATCCATGAATATATCTTCCTGGTGGCTATCGGCTGGTGCCTGGGCATGGCCGAGTTGGCCGCAATGGTGGGGTTGTCGGCCGAGGTGGGCGCCTTTATTGCCGGTGTGGCCCTGGCCACCAGTCCTATCGCCCTGTTCATCGGCGATAACCTGCGGCCGCTGCGCGATTTCTTTCTGGTGATCTTTTTCTTCGCCCTGGGGGCCGGCTTTGATCTCGGCATGTTGGCGGGCGTGCTGTGGCCCAGCCTGGTGCTGGCTGTGCTGGCCCTGGCGCTGAAACCGCTGATCTTCAAGCTGCTGCTGGTGCGCTACGACGAGCCCGGCAAGGTGGGCATGGAGGTGGGCGTGCGGCTGGGGCAGATCTCCGAGTTTTCCCTGTTTATCGCCGTGCTGGCGCTGGAACTGGCGGTGATCGGCCAGCGGGCCTCCTACGTGATTCAGCTCAGCACCATGCTGAGCTTTGTCTTTTCTTCCTATTTTATCGTGCTGCGTTATCCTTCCCCCATCGCCTTGTCGGATGAGTTGCGCCGGGATTGATTTGACGAAATATTAAGAATGAAATTGTTTGATGATCGAATGCTGGACGAACTGGTGGCAAGGGCAAAGGCATCGCCGCGGCTGCGTGCCAACCACAATGCGCATGCCGGGCTCGATGAGCCGGTGCAGCGCCTGTTCATCGCTATCGAACCGGGCAGCTACGTGCGCCCGCATCGCCACCCGGAAAAAGAGAAGTGGGAGTTCTTTCTGGTGCTGCGCGGCCGTCTGGCGGCCCTGTTGTTCGATGCC
>JASBUE010000166.1 GCA_030148045.1 Candidatus Tenderia sp. | reverse complement strand
GGGCAAGCTTTTAGCGTAAATGGTCAATTAACAGCCAAAATGGCTTTTAAGAGCTTGAGATACAAGGGAAGGGTTAGATAACGGCAAAGGCCCTACCCGAAAGGGCCGCCGCGCAGGAAGAGGCGCGCGGCGCGGAAAGGGTTACTCAAATGGCGCTGCGTCCGCCGCTGCAAAACCCACCCCGAACGGGCATCACGTTTTCCATGGTTTGACTCGGTCGGCGTTGGCACAGTGCCGGCGCATGAACACCTCATCTGCTTGCCCCCTCACGATCTCACGAATTCACCAGGCGGGGCTTGGTCCCTGGATCGAGCCCTGCCGGGTGATCCTCGAGCACCTGAGCGGGCTGGAAAGGGTGATCGAGAGCCCGGACGAGCTCCCATCGGTCGCCGTTCTGTCCGCTTTGCGCACCGCCATGGCGGCGCCGCTGCCGCGCCAAGCGGCCATCCTGCGCCAGCAGCTCTGTCGGCTGTCCCTGTTCGAGTATCGGGCGGCCGCCGCCCGTGAGATGTGGCATCCCCTCGCGGAACCCCTTGAGCATTTTCTTCGACGGCACGGCACCGCGGTGCAGTTCTGGCGTGAGTGGGCACCCTGGCCCCGGCCCGAGGAGGTCTCGGAGTGGCTGGACCAATGGGTGCGCTGCTGAACCTCTGGGGCCGAAAACGCCAATCGGCACCGCCGGTGGAGGAGGCGCTGCCGGTGCTGGACTCCGCTACCCTGCTCCATCCGCACCGCTCGCAACTGGCGGCCATCCGCCAGCTGGTCGGGGTGCCGCGCGCTCACTGGGAGGCGTTCTACGCCACGGTCTTCGAGGCCTATGCCGGCTTCGTGCAACAGCTGCCGGCCTCGGAGGCCCATCATCATGCCGGTCCCGGCGGCATGCTGGCCCACGGCCTGGAGGTGGTGCGCGAGGCCCTGAAGCTGCGCCGCGGCCGGTTGCTGCCTTCCGGCGCCGCCGCCGAGGAGCTGGCGACGCGGCAGGACCTCTGGACCTATGCCACGGCCACGGCCGCCCTGCTCCACGACATCGGTAAGCCGGTGACGGACCAGAGGGTGCGCTTGTACGACCGGCAGGGGCGGGAAATCGGCTGGTGGGACCCTTGGGACGGCCCACTATCCCTCGATGGGAACTGGTACCGGGTGGTGTTTGTGCGGGAACGCCGCCACCGCTTCCACGAGCAGGTGCCGCCCCTGCTGGTCCGGTTCATTCTGCCCCAGCGGGGCCTTGGTTGGCTGGCTTCCGATGCGGAGGTCTTCGCAGCCTGGCTGGCGGCGATCAGCGGGGATGCCGATCGGGCTGGCGTCCTCAGCGAGCTGGTGCTCCAGGCGGACGGGCTCTCGGTAGCAAGTGACCTCGTGGGCGCACCAACCCGGATGTCCTTGGCCAAGCGCAAGCCTCTTTCAGCGCGGTTGCTCACCGGCCTGCGCTACCTGCTGGACCAGGACGCGCTGCCCCTGAACCGCCCCGGCGCCGCCGGCTGGCGGCTCGATGACGATCTGTGGCTGGTCAGCAAGCGGGCGCTGGATAGCCTGCGCGAGCACCTGAACCAGGAGGGTCAGGAAGGTGTACCCACGCGCAACGACAGGCTCATGGACGAGCTGCAACAGCATGGCCTGCTGACACCCACCGGCGACCGGGCCGTCTGGACCGTTCTGGTGACCACCGGTGACTGGTCGCAACAGCTCACCGTGCTGCGCTTTCCCGTACAGACCCTCTGGCCGGACCCGGACGCCCGGCCGCCGGTGTTCGAGGGGACGGTGACGCCCGTTGTCGACAAGCCGGGGGGAGCAGTGCAGGAGGAGCGACAGGACTCATCGGCGCAGACCTCGCCGCAAGACCAACGTCTGGAGACCACCAACGAACGCGATCCCTATACAGGAGGTGTCGGCGACAGTCCGATGATCGCCGTGGATTCGCCATCACCGGCGCCCGGGGATGCATCGCCCATGGCTACCGGGGGTGGCCCTATTTCCGGGTCGCAGGAAACCGATACGCCGGCGGACGATGACGATCCCGGCCGGCGCTTTCTGGTCTGGCTCAGGGAGGGCCTCGCGTCCGGCACACTCGCCATCAACACGGTGCATGCCCGCATCCATACGGTTCCCGAAGGCCTCCTGCTGGTGAGCCCCGGCATCTTCAAGGACTTCGATCGAGAGAACTGGAGCCTGGCGCAGAAGCGGTTCCAGAAGCTCAAGCTGCATCAGCGCACCCCGCAGGCCACCAATATCTGGTCCTACCAGGTCAAGGGCGAACGCAAGCAGAGCCGCATCAACGGCATCCTGATCCCGGAGCCGCAGCAGGCCCTCGGCCTGCGGCTGCCGCCGCCCAATCCCCACCTGTCGCGCAAGGAGTGAGCCGGTGGGACCGACCTTCGACAACCGGCTGCGTCCCGTCATCGAGTTCATCCCGGCCACCTTGCTCCTCGGCCTGGCCGGGGTGCTGCTCCACGACCCCGTGCTGTTCTTTCCGCTGCTGCCGGCGCTGGCCCGGATCGCCGCAGCGGGTCTCGGGGCGCTGGGCCTGCTGCGCCTGTGGCAAGGCTGCGTGATCATCCGCTACCGGCGGCAACTGCGCCGCCTGCCGCGCTATGTGCTGAACGGCCAGCGCATCCCCCTCTCGCGCCACAAGCTGTTCCTCGGCCGGGGTTTCGCCTGGGACCAGCGCCACAGCCAGCGGCTGGTGGAGGCGCGCTCGCCCCAGGCCCGGCGCTGGTTGGAACCGGGGGTGTTCTACCGGGCCGCCCGGGCCTTCGAGCTGCGCTTCGAGCACTCGCGGTTGCTCGGCTGGCTGACCCGGCTCACCCGCATGGATTCCGGATGGAATCCGCTGCGACCCCTGCCGCCCCTGGGCGGTGACCCGGCCCTGCACGGTGTCGGGCTGGAGGACGAGCGTCCGGTCTGGATGGACCTGGGCGACCGGGTGGGCCACACCCTGGTGCTGGGCACCACGCGCGTCGGCAAGACCCGCCTGGCGGAGCTGCTGGTGAGCCAGGACATCCGTCGCGGCGAGACGGTAATCGTGTTCGATCCCAAGGGCGACATCGATCTGCTGCGGCGCATGTTCGCGGAAGCCCGGCGTGCCGGGCGGCTGGAGCAGTTCCACATTTTCCACCTGGGGTTCCCCGGGACCTCAGAGCGCTACAACCCGGTGGGCGAATTCGGCCGCATCACCGAGGTGGCCACCCGCATCGCCTCGCAGCTCCCCTCCCAGGGCAACTCGGCGGCCTTCCGCGAGTTCGCCTGGCGCTTCACCAACATTGTCGCCCGCGCCCTGGTGGGGCTGGGCCGCAAGCCCGACTACGCCGCCATCGCCCGCTACGTCACCAACATCGAGCCGCTGCTGGTGGACTACTACCACCTATGGCTGGAGAGCGAGCTCCCCGGCGAGTGGCGTGCCGGGGTACAGACCATCGAGGCCAACATAGACGATAAGAAGCTGCCCTTCGCGCTGCGCGGCCGGGACCCGCACGGGGTGGCGCTGGTGAAGTTCGCCAAGGAGAGCAACCTCTACGATCCCGTCGCCGATGGCCTGCGCTCGGCCTTCGAGTACGACAAGACCTATTTCGACAAGCTGACCGCGAGCCTGTTGCCACTGCTGGAGAAGCTGACCAGCGGCAAGAGCGGCGAGCTGCTGGCGCCCGACTACACCGACACCCGTGACCCCCGCCCCATCCTCGACTGGATGCGGGTGATCCGCCAGCAGGGCATCGTCTATGTGGGCCTGGATGCACTGTCGGACGCCGAGGTTGCTGGCGCGGTGGGCAACTCCATGTTCGCGGACCTGACCTCCATCGCCGGCCAGCTCTACAAGCACGGCGACACCCTGGGCCTGCCCGAGGTGGCCGGGCACCGCCGGGGACGGATCGCCATCCACGCCGACGAATTCAACGAGCTGATCGGCGACGAGTTCATTCCGTTGCTCAACAAGGCGGGCGGCGCCGGCGTGCAGGTCACCGCCTACACCCAGACCGCTTCGGACATCGAGGCAGGGATCGGCGACCGCGCAAAGGCGGGCCAGGTGAGCGGCAACCTCAATACGCTGATCATGCTGCGAGTGAAGAACGAGGAGACCGCCGCCCTCCTCACCGACCAGCTGCCCAAGGTGCGGGTCTACACCAAGGTGGCCGAGTCGCGCACCACCGACAACAACGATCCGGACACGCCGGTGGACTTCGTTGCGCAGAACGCCGACCGGCTGACCGAGGTGGAGACCGAGATGCTCACCCCGGCGGACCTGGTGCAACTGCCCAAGGG
This sequence comes from Candidatus Tenderia sp., assembly GCA_030148045.1. Lineage (GTDB taxonomy): Bacteria > Pseudomonadota > Gammaproteobacteria > Tenderiales > Tenderiaceae > Tenderia. The sequence goes on along the minus strand of JASBUE010000166.1, from coordinate 2,606 downwards.
GCAGGCCTTCGGGCTGCTCGACGGGGGCCGGCTCTACAAGCTGCGCCTGCCGCTGGCCGGGGACGATCCCCTGCTGCCGCGGGACATGGATGAGATCGGGGCCTGGGTGGAATCCTCCCGCGAGGAGCGGCCGTGACACTAAGACGGCTGACCGGGGTGCTCTGGACGCTAAAGTGGTTCTTCATCGTCTGCCTGCTGGTGCTGTGCGTGGACATGCTCTACGTGCTCTGGCCCTATCCGGGCGAGGCGCGGGGCGTGGCCGCCCTCAAGGCCAATCTCGCGGCCGAGGCGGATCTGATCGGACGGCTCGCCGACGAGCGCTCCTGGGCCATCATCCTCGCCCTGGCCGACGGCATTTATGAGGTGGTCTTCGTCTGGACCGGGATGGACGAATTCATGCGCCGCGCGGTGGACCCGACGCCGCTCTCCCCCCTGAACGAGACCATGCGCAGCTTTGTTCTGGGCAACTGGATCTTCCTGGAGACGGCCGCCAACGGCCTGCAGCTCTTCGCCCTGCGCCTGGGTGTGCTGCTCCTCACCCTGCCGATCTTTCTCGTCACCGCCATCGCCGCGGCCGCCGACGGCCTGATCACCTGGTACCTGCGTCGCACCGGCGCCGGCCGCGAGTCCGGTTTCATCTACCACCGCACCAAGCGCGGCCTGGCCCTGTCGATACTCGCACTGTGGCTGGTCTACCTGGTGCCGCCCGTACCCCTGGACCCACGCTGGGTGACCCCGCCGTTCGTACTCATCTTTGGCATCGCCGTACGGGTGAGCGTGGCGTACTTCAAGAAGTATCTGTAATCACCGCCGCTCATCGACACGCACCGGCGCGCTTTCAATGACGAAAGCCCGTACCTGTCTGCCCGCTTTCCTAAGTTTTTACCGGCCGCCGCCTCGCTACCATGAATCGCCATTGAGGCACAGTGGAGCACCTGAGGTCATGGGGCAGCGAACCATCGCACATCAGCAGCATTCTGGACGCGCGCGTAGTGCGCGGCCGTTGTGGGTGCGCCTGGACCCGCAGGTGCGATCCGTCCCACCTTCACCGCTCGCCATGGCGGCTTGGCGCCGGCCGTGAGCAGCTCCGCGGATAACTTCTCCCGCGTCGTGCCGCGCCTGATCCGGCTGCGGGATGCGCCCTTCTACGTCGGGATGGACCGCAACCGTTTCAACGCGGAGGTCCGCCCTTATCTGGTTGAAATCCGTATCGGCGAGCAGGGCGTCGCCTTCGACCGACTTGATCTGGACACCTGGGTCGACCACTATAAGTCCCGCAACGGGCGTTCCGGTCAACTCAGAGGAGAATTGACATGGGACGCAAAAGAACAGCCGGACTCTACAAGCGCGGTGACGTCTGGCATATCGACAAGCAGATCCGAGGCATCCGCATTTGCGAAAGCACTGGAGAAAGCGATCTCGCAAGGGCGGAAGAGTACCTCGCAAGGAAAACGGAGGAAGCCAGGCAGGCGGCCATCTACGGAGTGAGACCGAAACGCGCCTTTCGGGCGGCCGCAACCAAGTACCTGAACGAGAACCAGCACAAGCGTCGGATCGCCGATGAAGCGCTGCATCTGAGACAACTGGATCCGTTCATCGGCCCTTTGCCGATCGAGTCGGTCCACATTGGGACGCTGCAACCCTTCATCAAGGCCCGGCGCAAGCAGGGGATCAAGACCAAGAGCATCAACCTCGCCCTGGGCGTGGTGCGGCACATACTGAACCTGGCGGCATCGGAGTGGCTCGACGAACACAACCTGACCTGGTTGCAAACGCCACCCAAGATCAAGTTGCTGCCAGTGACGGACGCGCGCAAGCCCTACCCGCTGTCGTGGGAAGAGCAGGCGCGGCTGTTTCAGGAGCTGCCCACGCACCTGGCTCGGATGGCGCTGTTCAAGGTCAACACCGGCACCAGGGAGAAGGAGGTGTGTAACCTGCGCTGGGAGTGGGAAGTGTCCGTGCCGGAGTTGGACACCCATGTGTTCATCATCCCGGGGGACCGGGTGAAGAACGGCGACGATCGACTGGTGGTGCTCAATCGAGTGGCCAGCTCGGTTATCGAGAAGGTCCGGGGTGAACATCCCGATTTCGTGTTCACGTTCCGCGGCCATCCGGTCACCATGATGAACAACACGGCATGGCAGAAGGCAAGGAAACGCGCCGGACTTCCGCAGGTACGGGTCCACGATCTCAAGCACACTTTCGGTCGTCGCTTACGGGCGGCAGGAGTGAACTACGAGGATCGTCAGGACCTGCTGGGACACAAGTCGGGAAGGATCACCACGCACTACTCGGCGGCGGAATTGCACAACCTGATCGAGGCCGCTAACCAGGTGTGTTGAGAGAATTCCCGCAAGAGTCCCGCACTGGTCTTGCTGAAACAAAAAACGGCTACAACTCTCGCTGTAACCGCTTGATGTAACTGCGAAAAATGGCGCGCCCGGAAGGATTCGAACCTCCGACCACCTGGTTCGTAGCCAGGTACTCTATCCAGCTGAGCTACGGGCGCGAAGTAAGCGCGCGATTATCCATGAGCGGGGACCAAAACTCAAGGCTCCGGCAGGGGCTTTTCCGGGAAATCGCACAATGAAAAAGCCCCGGGTGGG
>JASBUE010000158.1 GCA_030148045.1 Candidatus Tenderia sp. | reverse complement strand
GCTCCTGCGACAACTCGGAGGCACGCAGCACGCCGTCGACGGAGTCGGCCAGATTCACCACTGCCATCTTGGCATCGACCTCGCTGACCGTTCCTTTAACGATACTGCCCTTGGGATGGGCGGCCACGTACTGGGAGAAGGGGTCTTGATCCAGCTGTTTGACGCCCAGCGAGATACGCTCGCGCTCGGGGTCGATGGCCAGGATCACGGCCTCGATCTCTTCACCCTTGGTGTACTCGCGCACCGCCTCTTCACCGGCGTCGTTCCAGGAGAGGTCGGACAGATGCAGCAGGCCGTCGATACCGCCTTCCAGGCCGACGAACACACCGAAGTCGGTGATGGACTTGATGGTGCCGCTGATCTTGTCACCCTTGTTGTGGGTGGCGGCGAAGGCATCCCAGGGATTCTCCTGGCACTGCTTCATGCCCAGGGAGATGCGGCGGCGCTCTTCGTCGATATCCAGCACCATGACTTCCACTTCCTGGCCCACGTGAACGACCTTGGAGGGGTGGATGTTTTTGTTGGTCCAGTCCATTTCGGAGACGTGCACCAGGCCTTCCACGCCGCTTTCGATCTCGACGAAGCAGCCGTAGTCGGCGATGTTGGTGACCTTGCCGAACAGACGCGCACCGACCGGATAACGGCGCGCGATGTCTTCCCAGGGATCCTCGCCCATCTGCTTCAGACCCAGGGAGACGCGATGGCGTTCCTTGTCGAACTTGAGGACCTTGACTTCGATCTCGTCGCCCACGTTGACGATCTCAGAGGGCTGGCGCACGCGGCGCCAGGCCATGTCGGTGATGTGCAGCAGGCCGTCGATGCCGCCCAGGTCGATGAAGGCGCCGTAGTCGGTGAGGTTCTTGACGATACCCTTGACCACCTGGCCTTCCTGCAGGTTCTCCAGCAGCTGTTCGCGCTCGGCGCTGGTCTCGCTCTCGACCACGGCGCGGCGTGAAACCACCACGTTGTTGCGACGGCGGTCCAGCTTGACCACATTGAATTCCAGGCTCTTGCCTTCCAGGTGTGCCGCGTCGCGCACCGGGCGCACATCCACCAGGGATCCCGGCAGGAAGGCGCGAATGCCGCTCAGCTCAACTGTGTAACCACCCTTGACCTTGCCGGTCATAATGCAGGTCACGGCCTCATCCGCCTCCATCGCCTTCTCGAGCGTGGTCCAGGCCTGGGCACGGACGGCCTTTTCACGCGACAGGCGGGTTTCGCCGTAACCGTCTTCCACGGCCTCCAGCGCCACTTCGATTTCGTCGCCGACGTTGACGTCGATCTCGCCCTCGTCGTTATAAAACTGTTCGGCGGGGATGGCGCTGTCCGATTTCAGACCGGCATTGACCACCACCATATTGCCGTCAACCCTGACGACGATCGCCTTCAAAATTGTGCCGGGACGCATGCGTTCGTCGACCAGGCTTTCCTCTAACAGTTGTGCAAAGCTTTCGCTCATTCGTTTGTACCTTTTACCCGCGATCCCCCCAAGATGTACAGTGGGATACTGGGGCAGTTGTTAATCCGCCGTGGCGGAGTGAATAAAAAAACGGCCTGACATCAGGCCACCCTTACCAATGAAAACAGCAAGCCGTGCGCCCGCACGCCCTGCTTTATCCCTGATTGATGCGCTGCCACCTGCCGTAGACCTCGGCCACCACCGCGTCGATACCCATATCCGAGGTATCGATGATCACCGCGTCGGCGGCGGGGACCAGGGGCGCGGCAGAGCGGTTTTTGTCGCGCTCGTCACGCTCCGCCAACTCATCAAAAAGGGCCGATAGATTAGCATCAAGTCCCTTTTCCTTCAACTGTTTATAGCGCCTGCGGGCGCGTTCTTCCAGGCTCGCGGTGAGAAAGATTTTGAGCCGTGCATCGGGGAAGATCACCGTGCCCATATCGCGGCCGTCGGCGATCAGGCCGGGCGGGCGCAAAAAGGCGCGCTGGCGCTGATACAGGGCATCGCGCACCGCCTGTACCGCCGCCACGCGAGAGGCGTCATTACCCACCTCCTCACTTCGAATAACGCCGCTAACCTCTTCTCCCTCAAGGAAAATCCGCGTCTCTCCCACCTCCTCGTCGGCGATGAACTCCACGTCCAGATGGGCCGCCAGGGTGGCCAGCGCCTCTTTATCCTCAAAGGCGATCGCATGGTTGCGCGCCGCCAGCCCCACCAGTCGATACAGGGCGCCGCTGTCGAGAAAGTACCAGCCCAGCTTATTGGCCAGCAGGCGGCTGATGGTACCCTTGCCCGAGCCGCTGGGGCCGTCGATGGTGATCACCGCGGCGTTGTCTTCTTGCTCAGTCATAAATTTTAAAGATCCAGATTGCTGATTTTGAGGCCGGCCCGGGCGGCCAGGTCGACGAAGCCGGGAAAAGAGGTGTTCACATTGGCGCAGTCATTGATGACGATCTCGCCCTGCGCCCGCAGCGCCGCCATGGCAAAGCTCATGGCGATGCGATGGTCGCCGTGCGCATCCACCTCAGAGCCCTGCATGGGGCCGCCCTGGATGACGATACCATCCGGTGTGGGCTCGGCCTTGACGCCCATCTTGACCAGGCCGTCCGCCATCACCTGAATGCGGTCGCTCTCTTTCACCCGCAGCTCTTCGGCGCCGCTGAGCACGGTTTCGCCCTCGGCGCAGGCGGCGGCCACGAACAGGGCCGGAAATTCGTCAATCGCCAGCGGCACCAACGCCTCCGGGATGTGGATGCCTTTTAATGCGCTGGAAACGACCCGGATATCGGCCACCGGTTCACCGCCTACCTCACGCTGGTTGAGTACTTCGATGTCGGCACCCATCAGGCGCAGAATATCGATAACGCCTGTTCGCGTTGGGTTTACACCCACATGCTCAAGTAAAACATTAGAATTTTCCGCAATCGCCGCCCCGACCATGAAGAAGGCCGCCGAGGAAATATCCGCCGGCACGTCGATGTCCGTCGCCTTGAGCGTGCCGCCGCCCGTCAGCCGGACCGCGGCACCGTCACGGCCAACCTGATAACCGAATCCCTGCAGCATACGCTCGGTGTGGTCCCGCGTCGGCGCCGGTTCGGTGACACGGGTCTCCCCTTCCGCATACAGGCCCGCCAACAGGATGCAGGATTTTACCTGGGCGCTGGCCATGGGCAGGGTGTAGTCGATACCCTTCAGCTTGCTGCCGCCGTGCAGGTAAAGCGGCGGTGTTCCGCCCGCGGCGGTGTCGATCCTGGCCCCCATCAGCGCCAGCGGCTCGGTGACCCGGCGCATGGGTCGCCTGGAGAGCGAGGCGTCGCCCACCATCTCCACGTCGAACGCCTGCCCCGCCAGCAGTCCGGCCATGAGGCGGATCGAGGTACCGGAGTTGCCCAGGTCAAGCGGCCCGGCCGGGGCCTGCAGGCCGTGCATCCCCACGCCGTGGATCACCACCCGGCCGGACTCGGGACCTTCGATGTCGACCCCCATGGCGCGAAAGGCCTTCAGCGTCGCCAGGCTGTCCTCACCTTCCAGGAAACCGCTCACATGGGTGGTTCCCTCGGCCAGGGAGCCGAGCATGATGGAACGGTGGGAAATGGACTTGTCGCCCGGCACCCGCACATTGCCACTCAGGCTGCCGCCCGGCCGGAGGGTGAAGCGAATATTTAATTCGGAAGACATATATTATATTTTTCAGACTGTTATTTGCTATTTTTCAAGTTGATCCGCAAACCGGTCGCGGGCCGCCTTGGCACGCTGAAAGATCTGCCCCAGGGCCTCGCCGTCACCCTGGCGCAGCAGTTCGGTAAGCTCTGCCAAGTCGACCTGATAACGCTCCAGCACCGCCAGCAAGGCCTGCTGGTTGGCGAGACAGATATCGCGCCAGACCACCGGATCGCTGGAGGCGATGCGGGTGAAATCGCGAAAGCCGCCGGCGGCGAAGCGGAAGATCTCCTCGCTTTCGTCCATGGCCAGCAGGGTATCCACCAAACCGTAGGCCAGCAGGTGAGGCAGATGGCTGGTGGCGGCCAGCACTTCGTCGTGATGTTCCACGCCCATTTCGTCCACATTGGCGCCGGTCTCCTGCCACATGCTGCGCACGGCTTCGACGGCCCGGGGCGATGAGGTCTCCAGCGGGGTCAGGATCACCCGCCGATTGCGATAAAGCTCGGCAAACGAGGCCCGCACCCCGCTCTGCTCGGTTCCGGCGATGGGATGGCCCGGCACGAAGCCGGCCGGCAAC
>JASBUE010000155.1 GCA_030148045.1 Candidatus Tenderia sp. | reverse complement strand
AGACCTCGGTCGGCGACCGCGCCAAGGGCAACCAGATCACCACCGACAACCGGGTGCTGTTCCACCGCGTCGCCAACACGCTTAATTATCTCGACATCAAGACGGTGATCGTCTCCTGCGGCACTTGCATGGATCAGCTGCTCAAGTACGAGTTCGAGAAGATATTCCCCGGCTGCCGGTTGCTCGACATCCACGAATACATGCTCGAACAGGGCGTGCGGCTGGAAGGGGTAGAAGGGACGCAGTATCTCTATCACGATCCCTGTCACACGCCCATGAAGACCCACAATCCGATCAAGGTGGCCAGCGGCCTGATGGGCCAGGATGTGCAGCTGTCGGATCGCTGCTGCGGCGAGGCGGGGACCTTCGCCGTCTCCCGCCCCGACATCGCCACCCAGGTGCGTTTCCGCAAACAGGAGGAACTGCGCAAGGGGATAGAATCCTTGACCGGTGAGCCCAAGGTCGAAGCGGGCAAGGTCAAGCTGCTTACCTCATGCCCGGCCTGCCAGCAGGGCCTGTCACGCTACCGCGACGACACCGGCGTGGAGGCGACTTACATCGTCACCGAAATGGCCGGCAAGCTGCTGGGCGAGGGCTGGCAGAAACGCTTCGTCGAACGCGCCAGGCAGGGGGGGGTTGAGCGGGTGCTGTTGTGATTTTTCCGGCGATGAACCCCAGCAAGCGTACATAATTCCAAAAAACGTAGGTTGGGGTAAGCGAAGCGCACCCCAACATGTCCGCCCCCGACGTACCGCCAAATGTTGGGGTGCGCGAAATACGCTTACCCCAACCTACACACCGATCTTGAACTGACTCACCAATTGTTGTAACTGCGCCGCCAGCTTGGCCAGCTCCTTGCTGGCCGCCGTGGTCTGCGCCGCGCCCGAGGCGTTGCTCTCCGCCAGGGTGTGGATGTTGGTGATGTTCTTGTTCATCTCCTCGGCGGTGGCGCTCTGCTCTTCCGCGGCACTGGCGATCATGGTGTTCATCTCGTTGATGGTGGAGACGGCCCCGGTGATGGCCTCCAGCGCGGTGGCGGCCTGCCGGGCCTGTTCTACGCTCTGCTGGGCGGTCTGGGTGCCCTGGGTCATGGTGCTGACCGCGTTGCGGGCGCCGCTTTGCAGTTTGGTGATCATCTGCTCGATTTCGGAGGTGGACTCCTGGGTGCGCGCCGCCAGGGTACGCACTTCGTCCGCCACCACGGCGAAGCCGCGTCCCTGTTCGCCGGCACGGGCGGCTTCGATAGCGGCATTGAGGGCCAGTAGGTTGGTCTGATCGGCGATGTCCTTGATGACGTCGAGGATGGTGCCGATGTTTTCGCTCTCCTGCTCCAGGCCCTGAATCACGTCCGCCGCATTGCCCACTTCGTTGGCCAGCCGGTCGATGGTACCGGTGGCGCCCTGGACCACCGTCAGTCCGTTCTGGGCTTCGCTGTTGGCGGCGTTGGCGGCATTTGCCGCATTGCCTGCATTGTTGGCCACCTCGGTCACCGTGGCCGACATCTCGTTCATGGCCGTGGCCACCTGGTCGGTTTCCCGGCTTTGCTGTTCGATGTTTTGCGCCGTTTCGTTGGCTACCGCCGAGACCTCTTCGGTGGCGCTGGCCAGCTGGTTGGCGGAGTTGATCACGGTCTTGATCAGCTCTTCGATATGGTTGGCCATGTCGTTGAAGTTCGATGCGATCTCCTGCATCTCGTCGCGGCTGTTGAGGTTGGCGCGGGCGGTCAGATCACCCTTGGCCATGGCCTTGGCCGCGGCGCCGATCTGATTTACGCCGTTGTGCACCGAAAAGTAGAGCCCAGTGAAGATGTACGCCAGAGCAAACAGGACAATGGCGACGATGGCGATGGCAGTTATCTCCAGCTTGATGTTCGCGTCGATGCGCTCGGCAATGATGCCGTCCATGATCGGCAGCGCCTGGTCAAACAGCTCGAAGGCATGTTCGATGGCCTTTGTGCCGGCACCGAATACTTCCGTTCCGGCAATGGTGATTTGCGCCTCGTTGAGCAGTTCATTCTTCAGCAGCATCTCGAAGTGATGAATGCTTTTTGTGTTTTCCGCGATGAGCGAGGACAGTGCCTGTTCGAGTGCCGGATTGAAGCCCATCGCCGCTTCCAGGCCGGCGGAGAGGGCTGCGCTGTTGGTTTTGATACGGTCCGCCAGCAGGGCCAGGCGGATCGCTTCCTTGTTGCTGATCTGCTGCTTGGTTGCAATGCCGGCGCCCAGGCCGCGACCCTGTCCCATGGTCTCAACCAAAATAGGGAGTTTATTGACCAGGGCGTCGCCGAGGTAGTAGGTGTCCAGTTTGGGATCGAGGGTGATCTCGGAACTGTCGGCCACATGAACGATCAGGGCCAGGACATCGGCGATCATTTGGGTATGGGCGGCAAAGCTGTCGCCGGGCTGCATCTGCATGGAGCCGTTCTTCAGTGTCTGCCACTGCGACTGAATCTTCTCCACCATGCCCTGAGTGGCAAGCGATCCCCGCAGCTGTTGGTCGAGGGTCGTGAGTTCCTCCAGGTGCTGATCGATCTGCTTGCGTTTGGCCGTGATCTTGTCACGAAAACTGTTGTCGCCGTTGAGATAGGCATTGGTCATGCCGCGGTGCTGAGGCATATGTTCAAGCAATGGCCGAACCGCTTTGATATAGCTGATGCCGCGACGTTCATTTTCGAAGAACTTGATTTCGTCATTGATGTTGGAGATGAGCAGATAGCTGAGGGTAACAAGGGGAATAATCACCAGCACAAGGATGACCCCGAACTTGACGGGGTAACGAAAACGGTCCATGAGCACTGTTGCGGGTTTAAACAGGTTTTCCATCAGTTCGCCTCTTTTGCTTCGGTCCAGTCTGGTTGGTAATTCGGTAAAAAACTTGGGGTTGCCAAACCGTATCGGCGTTGGCGGCCGGCGTTTTAGGTATATTCAAAATGCAATTTATTGGCTGGTGCGGGATGAGCGAGGTAAGTTGTTGAGGATATATTCGCCGTTGAGCGAAAATCCCGCGCCTGAGAAGGAAAGATGAAACACGGTGATGCGCACACTTTACGGGGCGGCAACGCGGCTTCGAAATTAGTGTTAACAGGCCCTAGTTCGGCGGCAGGAAGTTGATGGGGAAGTCGATGCTGGTGGTCTCCACATCTTTGGCGCCGAAGTCGATGCGCTTGATGCGCAGCGCCAGTTTGCGTTCCAGCGATTCGTCGTTGAGTTCCGATTCCAGCACCGTGCATTCCGAGACCGAACCATCGGGTTCGATCACGATGCGGAACAACACCTTGCCTTGCAGGAAGGGATTCTTGCGCAGGGCGCGCTGGTAGATGCTGTCGATGGCGCTGTAATTGGCCATCATGGTCTTCTTGATTTCATCCTCGGAGCGGCCGTGGGTGTCCTGGACCGGGCCTGTGGCCACTCCAATCGCCTCGATCTCGCTGGTGACGGTGGTGGTTTCGCGGCCGGCCAGTTCGTTGTCGCTGGCGTTGCGGTTGAAGCGGGTGGTGTCGATGCCGCCGCTGCCTTTGCCGGCCTTGGCCATCAGTACGGAACGGCCCATGGCGCGCTCGCCGGCGCCTTCGGTCTGCAGCGGCTTGGCGGCCTGCTTGAGGGTGTCCACCGGCTGCGACTCACGCAGGTCGGCGAGCATGTCTTTCATGGCCAGCACGCCGGTGCTGGCGACCTTTTCGCGGATCTCCTCCGCGCTGCGTTTGGGCTTCGGCTCGGGCTCGGGTTTCGGTTCGGGCTTTGGTTTCTCGACTTCGGGTCTAGGCTCCGGCTTCTTCTCCTCGATCTTGGGCTTTTCCGATCCCACCGGTTTGGACGGCTCCGCCGTGGATGGTCCGGCCTTTTTCTTTTCCAGCAGCATCTTGGCCAGGCGCGGCGGGATCTGCTCCGCTTCGACACGGTCACGCTCCGGCAGGTCGATGAAGGGAAAGATGAGGCTCATGATCAGCGCCAGGACCAGGCAGGCGGCAACGATAATGCGAAAGCGCCGTTCCACCTCCGGAGAGGAGGACCAGGGCAGGGCGGCGTTGTATGGCAGAACCGCTTTCACTGAACTAACGCTGTGCCCCGCCCTGCTTGGATACCGCCAGCGAGATGTTATTGTAGTTGACGCTGTTGCAGGTGATCATGATCTTTTTCAGCAGGCGATACGGAATGCGCTTGTCGCCCAGGATGGTGATTTCACGGCGCGCCTCTTCCTCCGCCGGAACCAGGCTGCGGCCGGCCTGGTATTCCAGTTCCTCCTTGAGCGGGGCGATGATGTTCTCGTCACCGGCCAGCACTTCGTCCACCGAGGCCACCCTGCGGCCCTGCACCAGCAGGTCCTGCTCACTCACCACGATGAACAGCGTCTCCTTGGGGCGTTGCTCGGCGATGGACTCCGGTAGCTGGATCTCCTTGGTGTTGGGGAGGTTCTGGACGTCGGAGGAGTTCACCAGCAGGAAGAACACCAGGATGGTGAAGATGTCCATCAACGATACTAGGTTGATGGTGCCACCCTTCTTCAGCCGTTTGTGGTGGCGCTGCATGCGCTTGGCCCTGCGCGACATCTTCATGCTTAACGCGTTCCCTTGGCTGCGGGGGCGTCACCCAGGACGATATCGGGGAACAGTTCGCCCCGCACCGTTTTGCCGTCCCGCTCCATTTCAATGAGGCGCGTGGTATCCATGACCTGGATCAGGCGCTCGTAGGAGATCTAAGGTTCCAGCAGCAGGGTGGCCGCGGTTTCGTCGGGGAAGCGCGCCTTGAGTTCGCGCAACAACGCCTGCAGGGCTTCCAGATCATAGCCCTCTTCCCCGCTCTTTAATGGGATGGTCTTGAGCACGCGGCCCGGGCGATCGCCCACCACCAGTTTATCCGGGCGCAGGATGATTTCGAGCTGGAATTCGGGCGGCTTTTCATCGGCAGGCGACTCCCCCGCCTGTTGTTTCGGCAGGTTCATCTCCAGGATGTTGACCTGGTTGAATACGGCGGTGATCAGCAGGAACGGTACCAGGATCACCATCAGGTTCAGGAAGGCGGTGATATCCAGCCCCGGCGGCTGCCGATGGCTGCGGCGAAAACGCGATCTCATGCCGGTCAGCCTGCGCCGCCGTCCTTGGTGATCAGGTTGAGGAATTTCACCGCCGCCATCTCAAAGCTGTCCACCAATTCAGTGGTCTTGGTGATGAGGAAGGCGTGCGACAACAGCAGCGGGATGGCCGCCATCAGACCGAAGGCGGTGGTATTCATCGCCACCGATATACTGGATGAGAGCAGATCGGCCTTTTGCGAGGGATCGGCACTGGCGACCGCGGTAAAGGCCTGGATCAGGCCGATGATGGTGCCCAGCAGCCCCAGCAGGGTGGCGATGTTGGCCAAGGTGGCCAGGTAGTGGGTGCGCTTTTCCAGTCGTGGCATGACTTCCATCAGACCCTCTTCCATGGCGGTCTCGATCTCGTCGCGATGCCGCGCACGCTCTTTGATACGGGCCAGGCCGTAGGCCAGCATGTGGGCGATGGTAGCCTTGGATTTGGACACCAGTTCGGTGGCCTGGTCATAGTTGCCGGCCTGGATCAGGGGCATTACGTTGTCCCACATCTTGCGGCTTTCGCTCTTGGCCGCCGAGAGATAGAGAAAACGCTCGATGACGATGGCGAATCCCACCGCAAACAGCAGCAGGATGAAGTACATGAAAATTCCGCCTTCCTGGAAGAAGCGCACGATTGTGGAAAAAGCGTCCATCATTGCCTCCTTAGACCACTTGCTTGAGATTGATCGTGTTGAAAAAACAGAGGTGTTCGTTGAAAACCCGTCAGTATAACTTATGGTTGCGGCGTGTGCTGGCTTTGCAGGATCAGCTCGTGATAGCGGATCTGGCGGCGAAAGATTTCCGGGTCGATCGGTTCCAGCACGTCGCTGGTCAGGCTTTGGCTGGCGGGCATCTCGATCTCGCCGGCCTGGCGCCGTTTCCAGGGTACGATATAAAGTACCTTGGGTAGTTCGCTCTGGCCGTAGACGTTCATGCCCTCGGACTGTAATTGCACCTCCGCTTCTTGGGCGGGGGTCGTGCCCGGCAAT
>JASBUE010000150.1 GCA_030148045.1 Candidatus Tenderia sp. | reverse complement strand
GGGCAAGTTCACTCGGCGTATCGTCCATATCGAGCGTGATGACGAACTAGGCCAGGCGGCCTGGCATATCAATGATATGCTGGACCAGCTGGAGACCTTTTTCCGTGAGGTTCGCACCTCGTTCGAGCACATCAGCCAGGAAAAGTATTTTCGTCTGCCCTACAGCATGGGCCTGCATGGCGACTTCGCCCGCCTGATGGAACGTATCAAGCATTCGCAGGAGATTATCGCCGAAAACCAGAAACAGCACGCCAAGCATGTGGTGCTGGGCGAGCTGGGCAACCTCAATACCAAGAACCTGGTTTCCAACTTGAAACAGAACCAGAGTCACCTGGAAGAGCTGAACGCCAGGATGGGCAAGGTGGAAGAGGCCGCCCAGGCTACTTCGAGCCGCGCCTCCGAGAGCTATGACGGTATCTCCACGCTGGTGAGCCAGCTGCGCGAGATGATGCGGATGATCAACGACGCGGACGAGACCATTACCGAGCTGAACGGCCGTACCGGGGAGATCAACAAGGTGATCGGCGTGATCACCGATATCGCCGAGCAGACCAACCTGCTGGCGTTGAATGCCGCCATCGAGGCCGCCCGCGCCGGTGAGCAGGGCCGGGGTTTTGCCGTGGTGGCGGACGAGGTGAGAACCCTGGCGGAACACACCAAACAGGCCACCCGGGAGATCGCGCCGGTGATCGAGCCGTTTAAGCGCGAGGCCGGGCTGGTGTTGGAGCGCTCCGAGCGGATGAAGGAGATCGCCGGCAAGGCCTCGGGCGCCATCGAAGGCTTTCAGAGCGATATGTCCGAGTTCGAGCAGGCGGCCAACGGTTCCGCCGACATCCTCTCCGTGGCGCGCGACATGATCTTCGCCAACCTGGTCAAGCTGGATCACATCATCTACAAGCAGAATGCCTACATCACTCTGGAGAAGGGGGGGCGGTCGCAGCAGGCCGAGGCAGTGAGCGTGGGTCATCATGATTGCCGCCTGGGGCGCTGGTATGAACAGGGCGACGGTGCCGAACGTTTCGGTCATGTGCCGTCATACGGCCGGCTTGTCGGGCCGCATGAACAGGTTCACAGCGGCGCCCATGCCATGCTGGGTTATCTGGCCGATCCCAACTGGGGCCAGGACAGGCAGGCGCTTGCCAGTATCCAGCAGGCCTTCGAGGATATGGAGGAGGCCAGCCAGGAAGTCATGGCCACGATTGACCGTATCGTGGCGGAGAAAAATGCGGGCTAGACATCATGTATTGACCTGCCCTCCCCGATGCTGGCTCTGCGCTGGGGTTTCCAATCTCTTAGCGTAACCCACGCCTTCGAGGTTGGGCAGGTCAATACATGATGTCTAGGCCAGCAGCGCCGCGATAATCCCCGTAAGAAAGATCCCATCAAACGTCCCCGCGCCGCCGATGGCGGCGACGGGCGTACCCATCTTGCGGATGTCCTTGATCCTCAGCAGGTCCGCGCCGATCAACACCCCCAAGGTGCCGCAGATGTAGGCCAGCGGCGCGCTTTGCTCCGGATTCAGCAGCAGGGCGACCAGAGCGGCCAGCAGCGGCGCCAGCAAGAACGGCATGCCGATACCGATGCCCGGCATGGGGCGGCTGGCGAAATAGCTGACTGCGCTGAGAATGGCGATGCCCAGCAGCATGTCGGCGAGCGGCAGCGGGTTGCGGTAGATCAGATAGAGGCTGAAGCTGACCGGTACCAGTCCGCCGCCGGCGTTCAGCGCGATGGTGGTCTTGCCTTCGAAGGGCGGCAGGTTTTGCCTTAGCAGCCGGAACAGGCGCGGCGGCAAGGTCCCTTCCGGCGGCGCCTCGGCGTCGACGGTGAACAGGGGCAGGTTGACGGCGCTGCCAAGCAGCGAGACCAGCAGCAACAACAGGGCCGAATCGGCCGACAGTCCCAGCTTGGCGAAGCTGATGGTGAGAAGGCCCAGCTGGATGAATACCAGCAGCAGGCTGAACAGAAACAGCAGGGCCAGCAGAACGAACGGCGAAAACGGCATCAGCGGCTCAGCGCTTCGGCCAACAGACCATCGAGCTGGATGACGTTGCTGCTATGGTTGATGCTGTCGGTGCTCCAGACGTGGGTGATGCAGGCATTGGCCAGCACCTGCTCGGTGTCCTCGGCGAACAGGGGATGGGTAATAAGACAGTTGACCGTCTGCGCACCGGCCTGCTTGAGGGCCTTGGCGGTCTGGGCGATGGTGCGGCCGGTGCTGGCCACATCGTCCACGATGACCACCACCCGGCCATTGAAATCACAGTCCGGCAATTGAATTTCGACGCGGTGATCGCCGTGGCGCTGTTTCTGCGCCACCCGCCATTCCAGGCCGTCGCGTTCGGCAATCTGCCTCACCCATTGCTCCGATTCGCTATCCGGCCCCATCAGGACCGGTGGGTTGGGACGCCGCGCCAGGAAATCCGCCATCAGCCCGGCGGCGGAAAGCACAACAGTCTCGGCGCCCGGGATGACCTGGCGCAGGTCATGGACGCGGTGCAGATGGGGGTCCACCGTGATCACGCGGTCGAACAGTTCGCCCAGCCAGTGGCCGATGATCCGCTGACTCACCGCCTCGCCGGGGTGAAAGGCTTTATCCTGGCGCATGTAACAGAGATAGGGGGCCACCAGGGTGATTTTTTTCACCCCCTGACGGCGCGCGGTGACACAGGTCATATAGAGCTCGATCAGTTTGCTGTTGGGATGATCCAGGCTGCGGCAAATGATCAGTTCGTCGTCCAATTGGGTGGGCAGGGTGACCTTGCTCTCGCCGTCGGGAAAGTGATGCACACCCACTTGGCGATATTCGACGCCCAGCGCATCGGCCAGGCGCTGAGCCTGATGGCGGTAGTCATGGAAGCCAAGCAGTTGCATCAAAACTCCACATAGGCCTTGGGCAGCTGCTCAGCGCTGCCGAGACGATAACCGCTGCCGTGCTGTTCGGTCATGCGCAGGGCGAAATCATAATCACTCTTGAATTCGGCATGAATACGGTAAAGCGGTTCGCCTTTCCTGACCGTGTCGCCCAGCTTTTTTAATAAATCGACCCCCGCCCCCTTGTCCATGGGCGCGCCGGCGAAGCGGGCCAGCCTGGCCATGTGGTAGTTGTCGATCTCGATCACCGTGCCCGCTGTCTGGGTGCGGATTTCAAAGCTCAGCTCGCCCGGCGTGGGCGGCTGCGCCCGGCGTCCCTGGCTTTCGATAATGTCGTTCATCTTGGCCAGGGCGCGGCCCGATTCAAGGATGTCGCGGGCGATGGCGTAGCCCTGCCCGCCGCGCACGTCGGGGTCGAACTCCAGCACCCGGCCGGCCAGGCGCAGCGCCTTCTGGCGCAGATCGTCGGGGGCGTCGGGGTCGTTATTCAGTACCTGCATCACGTCGCGCGCCTCCAGCACCGGGCCGATGCCGCGGCCGATGGGTTGGCGGCCGTCGGTGATCACCACTTCTAAATGGATGCCCAGGCGGTCGCCGACGAACTCGAACAGCTTGCGCAAGGCCAGGGCCTGGTGCATGTGGCGCACCTTGGCGCTGGGCCCGACGGGGATGTCGATGAGCAGATGGGTGGAACCGGCGGAGAGCTTTTTCGACAGGATGGAGGCCACCATCTGCCCCGGCGAGTCGATGCTCAACGGCCGCTCCACCGAGATCAGCACGTCGTCTACCGGCGCCAGGTTGGCGGTGCCGCCCCAGCCGATGCAGCCGCGCTGGTGGCGGATGATGTGGTGCAGCTTGTCCGGCGATAGTTCCACCTCGGCCAGCACCTCCATGGTGTCGGCGGTGCCCGAGGGCGAGGTGATGGCGCGGCTGGAGGTCTTGGGGATGAGCATGCCGTGGGCGGCGACGATGGGCACCACCAGCATGGAGGTGCGGTTGCCGGGGATGCCGCCGATGCAGTGTTTGTCGGCCACCAGGGGTTCGTGCCAGTTGAGGCGGGTGCCGGTGTCGGTCATGGCCTGGGTCAAATAGAGCACCTCATCGCGGTCCAGGCCGGCCTGGTCCGCCGCCACCAGGAAGGCGGCCAGCTCCACCTTGGAGTAGCGATGGGCGGCGATGTCGCGGGCGATGGCGAGAAACTCTTTGGCCTCGAGACGTTTGCCGGCAATTTTCTTGCGCAAGGCCTCCATGGAGGCGGGCGGCTCGGCGTGGGCGACGCTGACCGGGGCGCCTGCTTCGAGTTTCATCTGCTCGAAGGCCTGTTCCGACAGCCCCAGTTCGCCGGGGGCGACCAGGCTGTCGTCATCCACCACGTTGAGCATGGCCAGGATGGTGTTGCCGTTGGCGCTGACCTCGATCTTGGACAGGGCCTGAAACCCCTCGGCGCGATAGATACCGCATTCGCGATGCATGTAGGCGACGTTTTCGCGGTAGGTGTCGATGGCCACCTGGCGCAGGGTGAGTTGGCCGCTGGTCTTGGCGCATTTTTTCTTGGGCATAGTTATAAAGTTAACATCAAGCGAGGGAAACGTCAGTCTGTTCCTGATATCGCTCCTGCTGCTGCAGCGCCCACATGTGGGCGTAGACCCCGCCCTTGCCGAGCAGCTCGCGATGCTTGCCGCGCTCGACGATGCGGCCCTGGTCCATCACCAGGATCTGGTCGGCGTCGACGATGGTGGAGAGGCGGTGGGCGATGACCAGGGTGGTGTGGTTTTGGGCGACGGCCTTGAGTTCCTTGAGGATGGCCTGTTCCGATTTCGAGTCCAGCGCTGAGGTGGCCTCGTCGAAGATGAGGATGTGCGGATTCTTGAGCACGGTGCGGGCGATGGCGATGCGCTGTTTTTCACCGCCAGAGAGCTTCAGGCAGCATTAGCCCACGGTGGTGTCGTAACCCTCCGGCAGCGACTCGATGAATTCGTGGATGTGGGCGGTCTTGGCGGCCTGGATGATTTCCTCCTCCGAGGCGTCGGGGCGGCCGTACTGGATGTTGTATTTGATGCTGTCGTTGAACAGCACCGTATCCTGGGGCACGATGCCGGTGGCGGCGCGCAGGCTCTTCTGGGTCACCGCGCGGATGTCCTGACCGTCTATCAAAATACGACCGCTATCGATTTCGTAAAAGCGGAACAGGATGCGCGACAGGGTGGATTTGCCGGCGCCGCTGTGGCCCACCACCGCCACCTTGTTGCCGGGCGGAATGGTGAAGCTGACATCGTGCAGGATGGGGCGGTTGGGGGTGTAGGCGAAGTCTAC
>JASBUE010000128.1 GCA_030148045.1 Candidatus Tenderia sp. | reverse complement strand
CTGATCGGCCTGGACGTGGCCTCGGAAAGCGCCCTGGCCGCCGGTCTGGTGATGGGCATCATGATTATCCCCTTCGTCTCCTCGCTGTCGGACGACGCGATCAACGCCGTGCCCCAATCCCTGCGCGACGGCGCCTACAGCCTGGGGGCGACGCAGTCCGAAACGGTGCGCAAGGTGATCATCCCCGCCGCCCTGCCCGGCATCGTCGGCGGCGTGCTGCTGGCCGTGTCGCGCGCCATCGGCGAGACCATGATCGTGGTCATGGCCGCCGGCCTGGCCGCCAACCTGACCATCAATCCGCTGGAGGCGGTCACCACCATCACGGTGCAGATCGTCACCCTGCTCACCGGCGACCAGGAATTCGACAGCGCCAAGACCCTGGCCGCCTTCGCCTTGGGCTTGATGCTGTTCCTCACCACCCTGGTGTTGAACGTGGTGGCCCTCCATATCGTGCGCAAGTACCGGGAGCAATATGAGTAACCCGCAACCAACCACCGGCGTGCCGCGCACCATCGATGTGGTGCGCAAGAACCTGGGCAAGCGCTATCGCGCCGAACGCCGCTTCCGCCGCCTGGGCGTCGCCGCCATCATCATCGGCATGTGTTTTCTGGCCATCCTGTTCACCAGTATCGTCAACAAGGGTTACACCGCCTTCATTCAAACCTACGTCAAGCTCGACGTCCACTTCGATCCGGACTATATCGCCGCCCCTGGCAACAGCGATTATGAGACCCTGTCAGCGGCCGACTATGGCGGACTGGTCAAGGCTACCCTGCGCGACATGTTCCCCGCCGTCACTTCACGCCAGGACAAGCGCAATCTCTATAGCCTGATAAGTTCGGGGGCCAGCTACGAGCTGCGCGAGCGGGTGCTGGCCAATCCCGACCTGATCGGCACCGTGCAAACCCTGTGGGTGCCGGCCGATTCCGAAGTGGATCAGTTGATGAAGGGGCACATCGACCGCAACCTGCCCGAGAGCGAACGGCGCCTGAAAGACGAACAGATCGCCTGGATCGACCGCCTGATCGAGCAGGGCCGCATCGAGATGCGCTTCAACACCCTCTTCTTTACCGCCGGCGATTCGCGCGACCCGGAGCTGGCCGGCATTTGGGGCGCCGCCATGGGCTCCATCCTGACCCTGATCGTCACCCTGGCGCTGTCGTTTCCCATCGGCGTGGCGGCGGCCATCTACCTGGAAGAATTCGCACCGCGCAACCGCCTCACCGACCTGATCGAGGTCAATATCAACAATCTCGCGGCGGTGCCCTCCATCGTCTTCGGCCTGTTGGGGCTGGCGGTATTCATCAACTTCTTCGGCCTGCCGCGCTCGGCGCCGCTGGTGGGCGGTCTGGTGCTGACCCTGATGACCCTGCCCACCATCATCATCGCCAGCCGCGCGGCCTTGAAATCGGTGCCGCCCTCCATCCGCGAAGCGGCGCTGGGCATCGGCGCCTCGCCCATGCAGACGGTCTGGTTTCACGTGCTGCCGCTGGCCCTGCCGGGCATGCTCACCGGCACCATCATCGGCATGGCCCAGGCCCTGGGCGAGACCGCGCCGCTGCTGATGATCGGCATGGTGGCCTTTATCGTCGACATCCCCGCCAGCGTCTTCGACCCGGCCACGGCCCTGCCGGTGCAGATCTACCTGTGGGCCGACAGCCCGGAACGCGGCTTCGTCGAGCGCACCGCGGCGGCGATCATGGCGCTGCTCGGTTTTCTGATCACGATGAACGCCTTGGCGGTGGTCCTGCGCAAGCGATTCGAACGGCGCTGGTAAGAACAACCCAAGGAGGCGAGATGGGCACAGTAATCGACGAGGCAAACATGACCGAAGCATTTAAGAGCGAGATAGCGGCCAACCGCGCGACGCGTCAGCAAAAGGTGGGCCGGGAACAACGCGGCACGGTGGGCGCGGTTATGGTCGACGACCCGCGCATCACCTGCCGCAACGTCAATGTCTATTACGGTGACAAACACGCCATCAAGGATGTCAGCCTGGATATCGGACACAACGAAATCCTGGCCATGATCGGCCCCTCCGGCTGTGGCAAGTCCACGTTTATCCGCTGCCTCAACCGCATGAACGACACTGTCGACGGCTGCCGGGTCACCGGCGAGATCCATCTCGACGGCATGAACATCTATGACAAGGGCATCGACGTGGTGCCCATCCGCGCCCAGATCGGCATGGTGTTCCAGAAGCCCAACCCCTTCCCAAAATCGATCTGGGA
>JASBUE010000114.1 GCA_030148045.1 Candidatus Tenderia sp. | reverse complement strand
TGGCTGCGCAACGACTTCCTCGTGCCCCATCTCAACGGCGAAACCTACATCCATAAACCGCCCCTGCTGTTCTTGCTCATCCACGCAGGCTGGTGGGTGCTGGGCGTCAATGAGTGGTGGCCAAGGCTGGTTCCCGCGCTGTTCGGTCTGGGTGCGCTGTTTCTGACACGGTCACTGGCGCACCAACTGTGGCCCGGACAGACCGGGATAGCGGCGCTGGCACCGCTCATCCTCCTTGGGGCGCAGTTCTGGGCCTTGTTCACCCCGGCCGTGATGTTCGATCTGCTGCTGAGCTTCTGGGTGCTGGCTGGCTTGTATGGTGCCCTGCGGGCCACCAAGGACGAGGAAAAACCCCTGCGCGGCTGGCTGATCACAGGCGTCGCCATCGGATTCGGCATCCTCACCAAAGGCCCCGTCGTGTTGCTGCACATACTGATTCCTTTGCTGCTGGCGCCCTGGTGGCTGTCCGGTCACAGCGGCCGCTGGTGGTCCTGGTATGCAGGCATGGCGGGGGCGGTGCTGCTGGGCGCCGCCATCGCCCTGGCTTGGGCCTTGCCCGCGGCACTCGCCGGCGGTCCCGAGTTCGCCAAAGCCATCTTCTGGGGCCAGACCGCCGGGCGGGTCAGCGACTCCTTCGCCCACGCCCGTCCCTGGTGGTGGTACCTGGCCCTGCTGCCGGCGCTCCTGTTTCCATGGTCCGTCTGGCCAAGTCTTTGGCGCGCACTGGCAAGGCTTTTAAGGCGGAACCGTTTGGAAACGGGCGTGCGGTTTTGTCTGGCCTGGCTCCTGCCCGTCTTCTTCGCCTTCGCGCTGGTGTCCGGCAAACAGGCCCATTATCTACTACCGTTGTTCCCCGCCTTTGCCCTGCTCTCCGCCAGGGCGCTGGTCCAATATCAGAACCGCCGGCAGCGTCCCTGGCCGGTTGCGGCGGGGCTGATCATACTCGCCGCCACCCTGTTCTCCATGCCGCTGCTGCAGTCGACCCTGTCATGGGCCGATTGGCTCGCGGACCTGCCGCAGTGGTGTGCAGTGACAGTCGCTCTGCTTGGCGTCATCGTGCTTGTCGCGCCGCAATTCCGGCAAGGGGCGGCTTCAGTCGTGCCACTCTATTTTGCCTCTCTCACACTTACGCTGCTGTTGTCGGCAGGGATAATGCGCACCGCCGCCCACGCATATGACCCACGCCCATTGGCACAGGAATTGGCCATGCTGGAGAAATCGGGAACCGCGATCGCTTACGTCGGTAAATATTTTGGTCAATTCAATTTCAGCGGCCGACTCCAATACCCGTTGGTTGTGATCAGCAGAGCTGAGTTGCCTCAATGGATCAGGGATAATCCGGACGGTGTTGTCGTCCAGGTTCTGCGTGATTCACCGCCGCCAGCGGCCGCGCCGCTTTATCATGGGCCCTATCGCGGACAAGAGATCGGGCTTTGGCGAGCCGGGGATTTTCAGGGATAATCCGCTTCGCTTTACTGCGGCTACTTGCCGATCCTGTTTTTACCAGGAAATCCGTAATAATGGATACCCACCTTCCGAAACACGCTGTGAATACATCCCTGTACGCTCGCTGGCCGCATCCCTGCGGGCAACGGTTTAGGAAGGTGGGTATCCATTATTACAACTCAGTAATATCAGGGCGAGAAAAGATAGCGCAGTTCATCCAGTTTTTCATCGATGCCATAGGGGATTTCCTTGGCGAACAGGTCCAGGAGCACGACCGCGTTGACTGCGGCATCCTGTTCGCAGGCGGCCTTGAGGCGCTTGGCAAAGGCACGGTTGACAATCTGCAGCCGGTAATAGCTACGGCGCAGGCCCACCAGATCGAGATCAGGAGGCTTGCCGCTCTTGTGTTGGTAATACTGGCGCATCAGATAGCTGGAAATGGCCCGGTAAGTGGTCTCTTCTTCTGTCGCGAAGGGTAGATGAAAACGCGCCATGGGCCTGAGAAAGGTCATGTCGGGACAGGCGCTGGTGGCCATCAACAGCCCCAGCAGTGAACTCAGGCCGCGCTGTAAAGTGGTGTCGGCGCTATAGCTGCGCTCCTGCGTGGTGACGACAATCCTGGCTTGGCCGAACGATGACAGACCGCCACATTGTTCGATCAGGGGGATCAGGTTAACCGCTACAGGACACTTTGGATCGGACTCCCGGGACAGGGGGCAACCGGGACATTGGTGGAAGCCGAGCCGGGTCCAGCCCGGCAGGTCGGCGCTGGGTGGCTCGATTTGCAACAGGGTGTCGGGGTCGAGAGTAACCCTGAATACCTTGCTCTCGTCACCCACATCAAAGCGGTAGGTAATACGAAGCTGATTCATGCAATCACCTGGGTGCCCAGAACCCTGAGTATTTCTTCTGCCGTGGTTAGCCCTGAGTGAACCTTTTTCTGGCCATCCTCGATCAGGGTGGTAATGCCCTCCTCGTGCGCCACTTTCGAGATATCGATGAAGCTGGCACCGGATGCGATCATATCCTTCATGTGGTCACTGGGTACCAGAATCTCATAGAGCGCCACACGGCCGGCATAGCCGGTATCGCCGCACCTGGCACAGCCCTCACCCCGGTAGAACTTCATCTCGGGAGAGTGGAAGTGTTTCCCAAGCTTGTATTTGAGCCCCGCCGGAGGTTGCACTTCGCTGCGGCAGTGATTGCAGATCCGCCGTGTGAGCCGCTGTGCGACGATCGCCTCGATGGCGGATGCCACCACATAGGGCTTCAGTCCCAAATCCAGCAGTCGCGCGATAGTGGCCACGGTGGAATTGGTGTGTAGAGTGGAATAGACCAGGTGGCCGGTCAGGGCGGCGTGAAAGGCGACCTCCGCGGTCTCAAAATCGCGGATCTCGCCCAGCAGGATGACATCCGGGTCCTGGCGCAGGATGGCGCGCAACACGGTGGAGAAATCGAGGCCGATCTTTTCCTTGATCATGACCTGGCCGGCCATGTCCAGGTAGTACTCAACCGGGTCTTCGATGGTGACATAATTTTTTTCCGGCGAGGCGTTGTGCTGCAGCATGGAATAGAGCGTGGTGGTCTTGCCGCTGCCGGTGGGGCCGGTGGCCAGAATGATCCCCTGCGGCTTGGTGACTACATTCTCGATCCGCGCCTGGTCGCTGTCGGACAGACCGAGGTCGCCCAGTTTCTGAACACTGGCATTGCGGTCCAGCAAACGCATGACAACCTTCTCACCGTTGATGGTCGGCAGCGTGCTGATGCGCAAATCGATAATGCGCATGGGTGTCTTGACGGTAATGCGGCCGTCCTGGGGCCGGCGGTGTTCGGTGACGTCCAGTTCCGACATCACCTTGATGCGTGACACCAGCGCCATGTGGATGTTGTGGGGAAAGTGGATCTTGTCGTGCAGCATGCCGTCGATGCGGTAACGCACCGCCACGTTCTTGGTGCGCGGATGGATATGGATGTCGCTGGCGCCCAGCCTGACCGCTTCCAGCATGATGACATTGGCCAGGCGGATGGCCGGAGGTTCTTCGGTGCCGTGCAGTAATTCTTCCAGGCTGACATCGTCATCGTCTTCGATGACGACCTCGATCCCCTCGCTGGGATCGTCAGACCCGAATAAGGTTTCCAGGTCTTCGAAGGAGAGGTCCTCGCCGTGCAGTTGGGCGAGCGTGTTCTTGATATCCTGGACGTTGGCCATGACCGGCTGAATCTCTACGCCGAGGCTGAATTTCAGATCATCCAAAAGCCCCATGTCCATGGGGTCTGCCATGACCAGGGTGAGGCGACGATGGTCCTGGCGGATGGGCAACACCCATTGCTTTTCGCAAAAGGACCTGGGCAGCAACGCGGCGACGGCAGGATCGATCTGGATCTCCGCCAGAGAGACCTCCTCGATCATCAGGTCCTGTTTGAGCAGCTTTCTGATCTGTTTCTCGCTGACCCAGTCGCGATCCAGGATCATCTTGATGGTGGGTTCGCGGCGCTGCTGCTGCAGCTTGTAGAGCTGCTGAATCTGCTGGTCGTTGAGCAGGTTGCGTTTGTGCAGCATGATCGCCAGCTGGCTGCGGTTGGTCACCGTCAGCTTGGCCAGTTCGCTGATCTCCCTGGTGTTTTTCTCGTTCTGCTGTTTGAGCGCCTTGTTCTTCCGGATCAGGTCATACTGCTCCAGCGCCAGCGCAACGGTGATGCGCAAGTCGTCGTCATTCCAGGGCTTGAGAATGAATTTGTAGACCGCGCCGTCCTTGATGGCACCCATTACCGCCTCGGTATCGGCGTGGCCGGTCAGCATGATACGCATCAGGTCGGGATACCTTTCCCTGACCTTGCGCAATAGCTGGACGCCGTTCATGCTTGGCATCATAAAGTCGGAGACCATCAACTGGCAGGGCTGCTTCTCCAGCAGGGCGAGTGCCTCTTCGCCGTTCAGGGCCACGTGAATCTGATAATTCTCCTGCCGGAAGACGCGACGCAAGGCGTTCAGCACCCCCGCTTCGTCGTCGACGAGCAGGATGTGATAGTCAGCCGGTTTATCCGCAAGCGTCTTGTCTCCGGGCGGTGTCCGCGGCATTTCACCGGTAAAAAGGCCTGAAAAACGCGCCATCAGTCCCCCTCCCGGCGGAGTGATATGGGCTTAATGATCTTTCGCAGGTCGTTTGATGGGAAGCGATACGGTGACCACCGTCCCCTTGCCCGGCTCGCTTGAGACATGAATTTCGCCGCCATGGGATTTGACGATGTTCCTTGCCACCGTGAGCCCGATGCCCGTACCCTTGCCGACACCACGGGTGGTGAAAAACGGATCGAAAATTCTGTTGATGATCTCATCAGGAATACCCACCCCGGTGTCTGTAATTTTCACGTTCAGAATGTCATTTTCGTGGCTGGACTCTATTAATATTCGGCCACTCTGATCGATAGCCTTAACCGAATTTTCAAGCAGATTGAGAAACACCCGGCCGAAATCGGCCGGGCGGCAGGCGATCGGCGGCAGTTCGCCCAATTGAAGCCGAAGCCTTGAGTTGTCCCCCAGTTCACGCGCTATCACCTTGCACGCATCCTGGATAATCTCGTTGAGGTCGGCGATCTCCTCTGCATCCCCGTCGATATTCGAAAAACCCTTTAGATCCCTGACGATCGCGCTTATCCGTTCGGCCCCGCTGATACTCTCGTCCAGCAGGGTTTGAAAATCCTCTATGATAAAGTCTAAGTCCTTGTCATGCAGGTAGTCCTGGATCTCATCGGTGATATCAGTGGACTTAAGCAGCCCCACTAAAGCGCCGACATCGTTCACATAGGACTTGGCCGTGACCAGGTTGCTCTTGATGAAGCCGGTGGGATTGTTGATCTCATGGGCCACGCCGGCGGCGAGCTTTCCCATCGAGATGAGTCGCTCCGATTGAATGAGGCCCTTCTGGATCGTCGCCAATTGCCGGCTCATC
>JASBUE010000106.1 GCA_030148045.1 Candidatus Tenderia sp. | reverse complement strand
GGCATGCAGACCGGCGTGCTCGACGGCGCCAACACCAGTTCAGCGAGTCTGGTCTCCTACCGTATCTATGAGCAGGTTTCCTGCCTGACCGCGCCGGGCAAAAACGCACTGTGGTTCATGTACGAACCTATCCTGATGTCGAAGAAGAGCTTCGATCGCCTGAACAAGTCGCAGCAGGCGGCGCTGCTCAAGGCGGGTAAAAAGGCAGAGAAGTACGCCTTGCGCGAAGGCAAGAAGATGGACCAGATCCTGGTCGACACCTATAAGAAGGCGGGTGTGAAGGTGGTCTATATGAATAAGAAGCAATTCAACGAGTGGAAGACGATCGCCGAGCAGACCTCCTACAAGGCGTTTGCCGACAAGGTGAAGGGTGGACGCAAGCTCCTCGACGAGGCGCTGTCGGTCAAGTAAACCTCATCAGGCCATAGACCAACCGCAGTTGCCCGGCCTTGTCCGCGCAGCTGCGGTTCGGCCTTCGAAGACCGCAATATATTCATGAATACCTATATCAAGTTGATAGCCAGTCTGTCGCGTCTGTGCGGTGTCATTGCCGCGTTGATGGTGTTGAGTGCGGTCGTGGTCGTGTGCCAGATGGTGCTGGTGCGCTACGCATTCAATCACCCGACGATCTGGCAAACCGAATTCGTCACCTATGTGCTCATCGCGGCGACCTTCATCGGCAGCCCCTATGTGTTGCTCACCCGCGGGCACGTCAATGTCGATCTGCTGCCACTGTATCTGGGGCCACGGGGCCGACTCGCCCTGGCGCTGGTGGCGTCATGCGTGTCCCTGGCGTTCTGCGCGCTGGTTGCCTGGTACGGTTTCGGGCTGTGGCATGAGGCCTGGGAAAAGGGCTGGGAGTCAGACACCATCTGGGCGGTACGCCTGTGGATACCGTATCTGGCCATGCCCATTGGCTTTACCCTGCTGAGCCTGCAGTACGTGGCCGATATCCTCAGTCTGTTGAGTGGCCGTGACCTGCCGTTTGGCATTCATCCGCAAGACACCGTGAAGGGAGACTAGGCCATGGGTCCGCTCGCAACCGGTCTGTTGATCGCATCCTCGCTCATTGTACTGCTCCTCAGCGGCGCCCCTGTCGCCTTTGCGCTGGGGATCGTCGCGGTGGTGTTCCTTGTCAGCTTCATGGGCGTGGACAGTCTCACCGTCATGGCCGATACCCTGTTCGGCGGTCTGAACGAGTTTGCCCTGTTGTCGATCCCCATGTTTATTCTCATGGGGGCGGCCATCGCCTCATCGCGCGCCGGTGGCGACTTGTACGAAGCGCTGGAGCGCTGGCTCTACCGGGTGCCGGGGGGGCTGCTGATTTCCAATCTGGGGGCCTGCTCGATCTTTGCCGCACTGAGCGGCTCGTCACCGGCGACCTGTGCGGCGATTGGCAAGATGGGTATCCCCGAGATGCGCAAGCGCGGTTATCCGGCCGGCCTGGCGACCGGGGCGATTGCCGCGGGCGGGACGCTGGGTATCCTGATTCCGCCCAGCATCACCATGATCGTCTACGGCATCGCCACGGGGACCTCCATCGGCCGCTTGTTCATTGCCGGTATTCTGCCCGGTTTGATGCTGACCGTGTTCTTCATGGCCTGGTCGCTGTTTTATGCCTGGCGTAAGGGCTATCGCTTCAAACTGGGTGAGCAGGGCTATTCCTGGCGTGAGAAGCTGGAGGTCCTGCCGCGCATCCTGCCGTTTCTGATCCTCATCGCCCTGGTCTTGTGGTCGCTCTACGGTGGCGTGGCCACGCCCTCGGAGGCCGCCGGCGTCGGCGCCTTCTTTGCCGTCGCCCTGGGGGTGGTGATTTACCGGATGTGGCAGCCGCGTGCGCTGTGGGAGATCCTGCGCAGCGCGACGCGCGAGTCGGTGATGATCATGCTGATCATCGGGACTGCCGCGCTGTTCAGTTACATGATGTCTTCGTTGTATATCACCCAGTCGCTGGCCGAGTGGATCGCTGACCAGCATGTCAGTGCGTGGGTGCTGTTGCTCTACATCAATCTGTTCCTGCTGGTGGCGGGTCTGTTTCTGCCTCCGGTGGCGGTGATCCTGATGGCGGCGCCCACCCTGGTGCCGATCATCCAGAGTCACGGCTTCGATCCCATCTGGTTCGGCGTGATACTGACCATCAATATGGAAATCGGTCTGATCACCCCGCCGGTCGGGCTCAATCTGTATGTGATCAATGGCATCGCCCCCGAGGTGAAACTGCCGACCATATTGTGGGGTGCCCTGCCGTTCATGTTATGCATGGTGTTGGCCATTGTGTTGCTCTCGGTGTTCCCCGGCATCGCCACCTGGCTGCCCAACCACTTCATGGGCGGCATATAATGGCGGGCCGCTGGCTGGAGTTGTGGCTCGAAACCATCGCCGATCGCGGGCGCGAGTTGCTGGGGCTGGGCAATGCCGAACAGACGACCCAGGATATCGCCGGCCTGTGTCGGGCCCTCATGAAGGGGGCGGGTGAGGCCTCGGCGATCGCACTCTCACGCGAGATTCTCGCGCGGTACGCGACGATGGACGATGCGGCCAAACTGGATTTTTTCACGCTGCTCAATACCGATTACGCCCCGGACCCGGCGCGCATACGGGCGGCGAGCGAGGCCTATCTGGCCAGCGAGTCGGACGCGGATCTCCTGGCCCTGAACCAGGCCGTGGAGCCCCCGCGCCAGGAATTGTTGCG
>JASBUE010000084.1 GCA_030148045.1 Candidatus Tenderia sp. | reverse complement strand
TTGTGTTTGGTCACTCACCGAAAAGCCGGTGTACCAGTGTTTGGTTATAACTACATGTTGTTATTAGGTCAAGCGGTGTGTGATTTGGGTTTCAGCCTTTAATATTAGCTATTGTTAATGTGTGTAAAGCATTTGAGATTTATGCGACAACCCGACAAGATGGTCAGAAAAATCAAGTGCAGGTGCCATGGTAATGGGTGACGTACTCAAATTCCGCAAACCGAAACTCAGCGAAAAGCACAAAGGGAAAACCTTATGCAAAAGCGGGTTTCATAAGTGGGAAGTAGTAAAGGAGAAACAGTTTGATGTGAAACAGGGCAGGCTGGTGACGGTGTATCAGTGTGCCCGGTGTGGGGCGAAGAAGACCGAGGCTCGCTAGCCTTTTGGAAATTCATCCATCCCAAAAGTGAGGGTGACTACCCGGTTGTCAGGAAATGACTTTACACTACCGTGGTCACCTCCAGCAGCAACAGTGAACCAATCACCATAGACACGGCTGTTGCCGCCCGCCGCGACGCGCTGGTGTCATCCCGTTGCCGGATGTAGTGCACCAGTTATCGCTATTGGAGGAATGCCATCCGATCCTGTGTTTGCATCCGGCTGTCGATCGACATCACGGACACGGTATACACAATTCTATTTTCTAAAGTTTATATGGCGAAAACAGAATAGTAGGCCGGCGGCCTTCATTCGCCCGTCTGCGACCAGGAGACCAGCAACCTCGCCAATTGTTGAGCGACCTGTTGTGCGGCCTTGTCTACGCTGCCCCAGGGCCAGTCGACCCGAATGCCGGTGCGTCCCGGCGAGATACCGTTGAGCGGAAAGATGCTGAGCTGTTCGCCGCTGTCGCCATCAATGAGGGTGACACGGACTCGTACTTCGTTGCTCCTCGCCACGCCGCCGAAGACAATGCGGTGCGCATCGCTGGTGCGATTGATGCCAACGATCTCCACATCGACATGCAGCGTATGCGCCCGATCCGTCGGTGAGTCGCGAGTGATGACCGCCTGGTAGAGATTGCTATCCCGGAGGCGGGTCACCAATGTTGTTTCCAGTTGCGTTCGGGCATCGTCCGAAACGGGGATGTCGCTGCGCACATCGACGAACACCACATCGTAGCCATCGAGTGGCACAGGTTTTAGCGCAAGCTGCGGTGCGCAGGCCACTGTCAGTAGCAGCACGTAGAGGCACATACAAAAGCCGCCTACAGGAGCGCGGCGCCGGC
The DNA here is from genome assembly GCA_030148045.1 of Candidatus Tenderia sp. Taxonomy (GTDB): domain Bacteria; phylum Pseudomonadota; class Gammaproteobacteria; order Tenderiales; family Tenderiaceae; genus Tenderia. The sequence goes on along the minus strand of JASBUE010000084.1, from coordinate 3,441 downwards.
ACATAGTATCAGCTGTGTGAATGCTCGCCAGCCTCCTAGCGAGCCGTATCCCGAGAAAACAAAAAAGCCTAACCAAATCAGCTAAGCCTTTGAAATTAGTGGTGCCCAGGGACAGAATCGAACTGCCGACACGGGGATTTTCAGTCCCCTGCTCTACCGACTGAGCTACCTGGGCTTGGAAGGCGTGTATTAAACCAACAGGCCCTGGCGGAGTCAAGGTTCTTTGTGATTTTTTAGGTTTTTTGGTCCCTTGGAGGTCATGTTAACCTTATCAGCCCGGTTCGCTATGTTTTTGGCTTTGGAGGGTTGAAAAAGTCGTATGAAGTGGTCGCATTCTTTGATGATGGTGCTGGCGCTGCTGTTCGCCGCATCGGCATCGGCGGGCGAGGAACGCATCGTCCGTTTTCACCATGAGGACATGAATGGGTGTGTGGCCTGTCATCAGGAGGGTGATGCCGAGCTGTTCAAAAAGGCCACCTCCACGGCCTGTGTGGAGTGTCATAAGCAGAAGGGGTTGAAGACCGATTTCAGCGCCGAGTTGAAACAGCTCGAGTCCGCCATCCGCAAGGCCAAACCAAAACAGCATGCCCAGGGGCAGGGGCCGGGCATGAGCGTGCCCATGTATTATGACCAGACCCGCATCGGCGCCGAGCCCAATGAGATGATCCTGATCCCGGCGGGCATGTTCATCCGCGGCACCGATTACCGCCTGCCGGACGAGGGGCCGCGCCACCAGGTGGAACTGCCGGCCTACTGGATCGACAAGTATGAAGTCACCAATCTTCAGTACAAGAAATTTATCGACGATACCGGCCGCCGCTCGCCCGGTCATTTCCGCAACCGTACCTTTCCCGAGGGCAAGGCGGACCACCCGGTGACCTATGTCAGCTGGTACGACGCCGAGGCCTATTGCGACTGGGCCGGCAAGCGCCTGCCGGACGACAAGGAGTGGGAGAAGGCGGCACGCGGCACCGACGGGCGGATGTTTCCCTGGGGCAGCGAGTTCAGTATCGACAAGGCCAACACGCCGGTGCGTTGGGCGGCCATGTATCTGGAGGGTGACACCACCCCGGTGGGTGCCTTCGAGGATGGCAAGAGTCCCTACGGCCTTTATGACATGACCGGCAACGTCTGGGAGTGGACCTCGAGCTGGTACCTGCCCTATCCCGGCAACACGCGCATCACCGAGAACTACGGTGAGAAGTACAAGGTGCTCAAGGGCGGTTCCTGGTGGGACTGTTCGTTCTATAAATGCGGCATCTCGGCGCCGGTGTTTAATCGCAGCTTTTTTCATCCGCGCACCAAGAATGAAAGTTTCGGTTTCCGTTGCGCCAAAGACGCTGAATAAGGAATGAAGCCCAAATCGCTCTGGCCCCTGTTGCTGGCGGTGCTGACTGCCTGTGATCAGTCCCAGCCGCAGTTGATGCCGCCGCCCGACGGCATGGTGCTGGTGCCGGCGGGTGAGTTCGTCATGGGCAGCGACGAGGTGGACACGGAAGGCAAGCAGGAGGAGTTCGGTTTCCGCGAGCCCATGTACATGGACGAACATCCGCGGCACAAGGCCAGCGTCGACGCCTTTTACATCGATCGTTATGAGGTGACCAACGGCGAGTACAAGCGCTTTGTGCTGGCCACCGGTGTCGAGCCGCCGCCACCGTGGATTCAGAACGGCTACAACGCCAGCGAGCATCGTCTCAGCAGGTTTGATTCGGAGACCCTGCGCCGGGTGGCGGCGGATTATTTCCAGCTCGACATGGATACGTCAAAGATGGAGAAGGCTGAACTGGTGGCCGAACTGATGAAGCTCCAGGCCGGGCGCGACCAGCTACCCGTGACGGCGGTGAACTGGTATGACGCCGCCAGCTATTGCCGCTGGCGCGGCAAGCGCCTGCCCAGCGAGGCGGAGTGGGAGAAGGCCGCGCGTGGGCCGGACGGCTATCGCTATCCCTGGGGTGACGGGTGGGACCCGGCCAAGGCCAACGTGGGCGACAACGACACGGGCGTTACCGTGTCGCCCGGCAGTTATCCGCAGGATAAGTCGGTGTACGGCGTGTTCGACCTGGGTGGCAACGTCTCCGAATGGGTCAACGACTGGTATCAAGGGTATCCGGGGGCGGATTATGAGAGCGAGTTGTACGGCGACGATATCTACAAGGTGGTGAAGGGCGGCGGCGCCGGTGTGGGGCATTACGCGCTGAGTTATTTTTATCGCTCCGCGCGGCGGGGGCAGGCTGATCCGTTGACGTTGAGTGTGGATGTGGGGTTCCGGTGTGCCATGAGCGGGGAGTATCGGTAGGGGATAAAAAACACGCACCCTCTTTTATTTATTCAAGACATAAAAAGCCCCGCCAGGCAGGGCTTCTCTGCAATTCCAGAAATGGCATACCCACCTTGAGCAGCACCCGGTAATTGTCTATATCCGATTTGGTGGCGGCCAGGGCGATCCCGGCCAGGGGCGTGCTCTTCATGATTTCCTTCCCAAGCCCATAAGAAATGTCCGGATATCTGATAGGCATTTCCATGCCATGCGCCCGGCATTTGGCCTGCAAGCCTTGGAATCACATCTTAGGAGGTACGTAGCCCTCGGGCATCTGACTGCCGTCGCCGAACAGGAATTTCTCCATCTCTTCGCGCAAAAAGGCCTGCGCCTTGGGGTCGATCATGGAGAGGCGGTATTCGTTGATCAACATGGTCTGTTGGCTCAACCACTGTTGCCAGGCCTGTTGTGAGATGTTCTCGAAGATCTTCTGGCCCAGTTCGCCGGGATAAGGTGGCTGCGGCAGTCCCGGCAGCTCCTGATTCAGTTTCTTGCAATGCACCGTGCGAGTCATGTTTTGTCCCTACAGTAATTTTGAAGTGGCCGCATTTTAGCAGAAGGGGGAAGTCCTCTCTATGACGTTGTGAGTAGGGCTATTGTCGCTGTTACGTTTCAAGCCGTTCGAGCAGCTGTTTCACCGGTGCCGCCAAGCCAAGAGCGGCGGGGGCGGCCGGTGAAAACCAGGTAAGGTTATCCTCGGCAATACGCATGACCGTTTTGCTGCTGCGCAGCCGGACCGGCTCGATATCGAGATGAAAGTGGCTGAAGCTGTGGCGCAGCACCGGCCAGCGTTCGCTGACCTTCACTTGATGACCCAGATTATCCCGGCACCAGCGGCTGATCTCGGTGTCGCTGGGATTGTCCTGGTCCAGTTCCGGAAAGCCCCACAGCCCGCCCCAGATACCGGTGGGCGGCCGCTGCTGCAGCAGCACGCGGCCCTCGCCGTCGGCCAGCATCAGCATGGTGGTGTTGCGGCTGGGCAGCTGCTTTTTCGGCCGCGGCCAGGGCAGTTTGTTTTGCAGCCCCTGCGTCAGCGCCCGGCATGCCTGTTGTTGCGGACATAGCGGGCACAGCGGCCGGCTGCGCCGGCACACGGTGGCGCCCAGGTCCATGATGGCCTGGGT
>JASBUE010000071.1 GCA_030148045.1 Candidatus Tenderia sp. | reverse complement strand
CCTGGGCGCCTTCGTCGCCGGGATGATGCTGGGGGAGACCGAGTTCCGCCATCAGATCGAGGCCGAGATCCGTCCCTTTCGCGACATTTTCCTGGGGCTGTTTTTTATCACGGTGGGGATGCTGTTCAATACCCGGCTATTGCCCGAGATTTGGATCTCGGTGCTGGTCACTCTGACCGCCCTGATCCTGTTCAAGATGCTGTTCATCACCCTGTTGTGCCGGGTGGCCGGTTGGGATGCGGCGGTGTCCCTGCGCACCGGGCTGGTGCTGGCCCACGGCGGCGAATTCGGCTTTGCCATCCTGACCTTGGCGCTGGAAGGGCGCATGATCGAAAACGGCCACGGTCAGGTGATACTGGCGGCCCTGCTGATCAGCATGGGGTTGGCGCCGTTGGTGATCCGTTATAACGGTCGCTTGGTGGCCTGGCTGACGCCCAAGACCGCCAGCCTCAGCAAGCAGAAAATTCAGGAACAGGTCAAGGACCTGGCACACGGTTTGAAAAACCACATCATTATCTGCGGTTACGGCCGGGTGGGGCAGAACATCGCCCACCTGTTGAACGAGGAGGGCTTCAACTATATCGCCATGGAGCTTGATCCGGTACTGGTGCAGAATGCGGTGCGGGCCCAGGAGCCCGTCACCTACGGCGACGCCGCCAACCTGGAGCTGTTGCAGGCCGCCGCTATCGATCGCGCCGCGGCCCTGGTGGTGAGCGTGAACGACCCGGCCACGGCGCTGAAAATCCTCAAGCAGGTGCGCCGGGCTGAGGTGGAGATTCCAGTGCTGGTACGCACCTCGGACGACAGCCACATGCAGGAGCTGCTCGAGGCCGGTGCCAGCGAAGTGGTGCCGGAGACGCTTGAGGCCAGCCTGATGTTGTCCTCCTATCTGCTGTTCATGCTCAAGGTGCCCCCCTCGCGTGTAATCCACAAGATCCGCGACGTGCGCAGCGCGCGCTATGAGACCTTTCGCCGCCTGTTTCCCGGCGGTGGGGTGTTGGAGTCCGAGTGGCTCGACAGCGAGGAGCAGCTACGCGCGCTGGAGTTGACCGATGCCAGCTGGGCCAACGGTCACCGCGTCGGCGAGTTAGGCCTGGAACGTTACGGTATCACGCTGGTGGCACTGCTGCACGAGGGCAAGCGCATCTCACGGCCCGCTGCCGACATGGCCTTGTGCGCCAGTGATACCCTGATTCTTTCCGGTATCCCTTCGGCGCTGGATCAGGCGGAGAAGGGATTGATTGCCGGTATCGGCGCGGACGGCTAAAGCGACTTTTTCACCGCGGTCACCAGCATCTCGGCGGCATCGTCGCGGCCGCTGTCGATTGAAATAATCCGGTCGGCCTCCCCGGCGGTGAGCGGCTCCTGCGTTTTGAGTTGATGACCCAATACCTCGAGAGTGGCTTCTGAGGCATCCTTGCCCTCGGTCTGCCGTTCACTGATCCAGAGGCGCAGCAGCGACTCGTCGGCATGGAAGCGGAGAATGATGAACGGCACGCCCAGTTCCAGCGCCAATGCCTGAAACGGCCGCCGCTGTTCGCGTTTGAGGAAGGTGGCGTCGACGACGGTGCTGTAACCGGCGCGGATGACGTCGCCGGCAAGTTCCCTCAGCCGCTGGTAGGTGTGCCCGCTGGCGGATTGAGTATAGATGCCCCGGCCGATGTCCGACCGGCTCTTGGCCGTGGCGGCAAGGCCGAACAGGCGTTTGCGTTCCACGTCGGAGCGTAGGCGGATCATGCCGAACCGTTCCAGCAGCGCCTGGGTGAGGGTGGTCTTGCCCGCGCCGGAGACCCCGTGGGCGATGAAGAGTGTCGGCTTGGCCGACCGGGTGAAGCGCTGCGCCAGTTCGCTGTAGGCGCGGTATTCCTGCCATGAGGCCTGCCTTTGTTGTTCGTTCAGATCGGTTTGGGTGCCGCGCAGAATGGCGACCTTAGCGCGTACCAGGGCGCGATAGACTTGATAGAACTGCAGCAAGGCCAGTCCTCCATAATCGCCCGTGTGTTGTAGGTAACGATTGACCAGGCGCGCGGCAAAGCCGGCTTGCCCGCGGTCGATCAGGTCCATGCTGGCGAAGGCGAGTTCGATGATGACATCGATCCAGCGAAAGTTGTCGTTAAACTCGATACAGTCGAAGATGATGACCTCGTCGTCGATCAGGGCCATGTTGGCCAGGTGCATGTCGCCGTGGCAGTTGCGGATAAAGCCGTCTCGCTTGCGTTGTTGGAACAGGGTCGAGAGTTTGTTGAATTGTTTCCGGCTCCACTGGCGCAAGCCTTCGAGCCGGATCTTTTCGTGCTCATCGTCCAGGTGTGCCGCGATCTGGCTAAAGTTCTCCGCCACCGCTTGCCAGACAGCTGCGGGGCTGCCGAAGGCGCTCTCTTGCGTCGCCGCCTCGATGCCATCATGGAAGGCGGCCATGGCATCGGCCAGTTGATCGATGTGGGCGGTGCTGAGCTTGTTCTGCGCCGCCAGTCTGTCCAATTGCCGCTCGGGGTCGAATTGGCGCATCTTGACGGCATATTCGATGGCTTCGCCCTCGCCGTTCATGATCGGCCATTCGGGGGAACCGCTTACCTTGATCACGTCGAGATAGAGCCGGGGTGCAAGGCGGCGGTTGAGCTTAAGTTCCTGCTCACAATAATGCCTTCTCAACTCCAGGGTGGAAAAATCCAGAAAACCGAAATTAACCGGTTTCTTGATCTTGTAAACAAAATCGCCGGTAAGGATCACCCAGGAGATATGGGTCTCCACCAGCCTGATTTCGTCGACAGGATGGTCATAAACGTCCGGGTTTTGAAGCGCGGTGATGAGGGCGTTGTTGGTCATGGCAACATTATGGCAAAGCCTGGCGCGGTAACAACAGGGCGGCGTTGTTTTCATGCCGCTTTATATTGCTGAATTTATTTGATTGATCTGGCACTATAGTGAACAGCTTCGTCCAGGTAGACCCGGTGTCCGTATATTCGCTTGAAAAACTCATTGCCGAGACCCGCCGCATCGCACGGGATTATCGCAACGCCACCGGCAAACCGCTGGGCGGGGTGAGCGGCGAGATCGCCCAGTTCGATGCCTGCAAGGAGTTGGATCTGGAACCCGTGTCCCCCGGCACCCAGGGCGGCTATGACGCCGTCGGCCGCGGCAAGCGCGCGGGCAAGAAGATCCAGATCAAGGGCCGCGTCATCTTCGACGAGGAGAAGTCGGGCCAGCGCATCGGCCAGCTCAAGCTGGATCAAGCGTGGGACAGTGTGGTGCTGGTACTGATGGACGAGAACTTCGAGCCCTTCGAAATTTATGAGGCCGATCGTGACGAGATCGTCGCCGCGCAGCAGGCGAGCCACAGCAGGCGCGCCAAGCGCGGCGCCATGTCGGTGGCCAAGTTCAAGGCCATCAGCCAATTGGTCTGGACGCGTGAGTTTGGTGAAGAAGACGACGTCTGGGACAACCAATCCGGTAACTGAGAGTGCGAGCTTCAGTGAGCGCCGGGATGTTCATTATTAAGATTTTGTCGGTAATTCCCCATGTCATTTCATAACGCAGCGGAGGTCCTGAGCGCCGAGGGCGCCATGGCCCGCTGTATCGACGGTTTTCAGCCCCGTGCCCAGCAGCGGGAGATGGCGGCGGCGGTGGAGCAAGCCATCAAGGACTACCAGACCCTGATCTGCGAGGCGGGTACCGGCACCGGCAAGACCTTCGCCTACCTGGTGCCGGCGCTGCTCTCGGGGCAGACGGTGATCATTTCCACCGGTACCAAGAACCTCCAGGATCAGCTGTTTCAGAAAGACCTGCCGCTGGTGCGCGAGGCGCTGGCGGTGCCGCTGCAGACCGCGCTGCTCAAGGGGCGCAGCAATTATCTCTGCCTCTATCGCCTCCAGGTCACCGAGCAGGAAGGTCGCCTGGCCTCGCGCGAACTGGTGCATCAGCTGCGCCAGGTGCGCGAATGGGCCGGGCGTACCGGCAGTGGTGACATCACCGAGTTCATGGACATCGGTGAGGAGTCGCCGCTGTGGCCCATGGTCACCTCCACGGTGGACAATTGCCTGGGCTCCGAGTGTCCCAGTTTCAATGACTGCCATGTGATGAAGGCGCGTCGTGAGGCCGCCGGGGCCGACGTGGTGGTGATCAATCACCACCTGTTGATGGCCGACATGGTGTTGCGCGAGGACGGCTTCGGCGAACTGCTGCCCAGCGCCGACGCCTATATCATCGACGAGGCCCATCAACTGCCCGAGATCGCCACCAACTTTTTCGGCCAGAACTTCAGCGGCCGACAGCTGTTCGAACTCTCCAAGGACACGGTGGCCGAATTTCACAGCAGCGCCGCCGACAGCAAAGAATTGTCCCGGGCGGCGGAAAAACTGGAATACGCCGTGCGCGATTTTCGCTTGGCGCTGGGCAACGACAGTAGTCAGCGCCAGCCCTGGGCCAGCGTGCGCGGCGAGCAAAAGGTCGCCGCGCAGCTCGAGGCGCTGCAATCCTCCCTCGAAGTCCTACATGAGCAGCTCGAAGCGGTGGCCGAGCGTAGCAAGGGGCTGGAGAACTGCCTGGAGCGCTGCGAAACCCAACTCGCCAGACTGGCGCTGTTCAACGGCGAGGAATCCGCCGACCAGGTCTACTGGGTCGATATCTACAGTCGCACATTTGTGCTCTGCTGTACCCCCTTGAACGTGGCCGAACCGTTCCAGAAGCGCATGCAGGCGCACAAGGCGGCCTGGATCTTTGCCTCCGCCACCCTGGCGGTCAACGGCCGCTTCGATCATTACGCCGATCAGTTGGGGTTGCAGGCGGCCCGTACCGCCCTGTGGGACAGTCCCTTCGATTTCCGCAGTCACGCCCTGCTCTACGCCCCGCCCGAGATGCCCCAGCCCAACAGCCCGGCCTATGTGGAGGCGGTGGTGGAGGCAGCCCTGCCGGTGCTGGAGGCCTCGCGCGGCCGCGCCTTTCTGCTGTTCACCAGCCACCGCGCCCTGAGGCAGGCGGCCGACCTGCTGCAGGGCCGCATCGACTATCCCATGCTGGTGCAGGGCGACTATCCACGCAATGAATTGCTGCGCCGTTTCCGCGAACAGGGCAATGCGGTACTGTTGGGCACGGGCAGTTTCTGGGAGGGGGTGGATGTGCGCGGCGAGGCACTCTCCTGTGTCATCATCGACAAGCTGCCTTTTGCCAGCCCCGACGACCCGGTGCTGCAGGCCCGGGCCGATGCCCTGCGTGCCCGGGGCGGCAATCCCTTCATGGATTTGCAGCTGCCCCAGGCGGTGATTGCCCTGAAGCAGGGAGTAGGGCGGCTGATTCGCGATGTCAGCGACCGCGGTGTGATGGTGTTGTGTGATCCACGCCTGGTCAGCAAGCCCTACGGCCAGGTTTTCCTCAACAGCCTGCCGCCCATGCTGCGCACCCGCAAGCTGGAACTGGTGCAGCGCTTTTTCGTCGCCGAGTCCCGCGCGCGTGCCGGATCAGCGGGTGCTTCATGATTAAGCGCCTGAGTGTGGATGTTTGTTCAGTGTCCCCTTAGCACGGCGGGGGAACAGAACCCATTGCTCCTTAATATCGTGTGCCCCCGTGTTTTTCGTGGTCAAGCTTTGTTCCTCCTGGGGAATAAGGGCGGAGAAATGGGCCAGCGCCTGGTTTAAGTTGCGCCGCGTTGGGGTCGCTAAATCCATTACAGGACGAAATCTTTCCAGTGATGAAACGGCAAAGGAGAATCACCATGATGAGTTTTCTGGTAGAAGCGGTCGTGGTTGCCTTTTGTGTCGGCGGTGCAGTGGGTGCTGCGATCACCCTGCAGTTGCGCCCCGACATAAAACGGGCCGCAGTCAAAGCCCGCCAGCGGTAGCAATTAAGCTGTCGGAGCATTTTTTCTGTTGCCGGTGATGCGGTTTTGCCGGCCCTCTCCCCCGCGTCCCAAAATACTCGCTTTATCGAGACTTTCTTTCCATTTATCATGTGTTTGTAATTGAGCCGGCGAAAAATGGAAAACGCTTCTTGAATATTCTCGCTATCGAGACCTCCACCCAGGCCTGTTCGGCCGCCCTGCTGTGCCGGGGGCAACTTGCACAACGTTATCGGGTCGCGCCGCGCGGCCACGGCGAGTTGATCCTGGCCATGATTGATGAACTGCTGCGCGAGGCGGGTCTCACGCCGTCCCGACTCAGTGCGGTGGCCTTCGGCCGGGGGCCGGGGGCCTTCACCGGCGTGCGGATCGACACCGCCGTGGCGCAGGGGATCGCCTATGCCGCCGACCTGCCGGTGGTGCCGGTCTCCACCCTTGCGGCCTTGGCCCAGGCGGGCTATCGTCTCAAGGATTATCGGGCCGTGCTTTGCGCCACGGATGCGCGCATGGGTGAGGTCTACTGGGGCGCTTATCAGGTACAACGAGGGGTGGTATCGTTGCTGGGCGAAGAATGCGTCTGCCGGCCCGAGGCGGTTCCGTCACCCGGGAAGGGCGCGTGGCGCGGAATAGGCAATGGCTGGGCGGTGTATGCCGGGCGACTGCCGGATGTCCTGGCGCAAACACCGGAACAACAAATGACCGATCTGTTGCCCAGGGCGGAGGAGGTGGCATTGTTGGCACGGTACGAATTTGAACAGGGCAGGGTCGTCGCCGCCGAACAGGCCATGCCGGTCTACCTGCGGGACAGTGTGGCGCAGAAAAGCATAAAACTATAATCGAAGCCTATCGTGACAGATCAAGACAAACCCATTGAGCTGGTTCAACTGACTGATCCACACTTGTATGCGGACAAGACGGCCGGGCTGTACGGTGTCAACTGTTTTCAGACCTTCGAGGCCGTGGTGAGCGAAGCGCTCAACTATCCCATGGACCTGGCAGCGGTTACCGGCGATCTGGTGCATGACGAGACCGAACAGGGCTATAAGCACCTGCGTCAGGTACTGCAGCGGCTCAAGGTACCCACCCACCTGATCCCGGGTAATCACGACGACGCCGGCTTCATACGCTCGGAATTCGGGCAGGGCATGATCAACTGCGACAAGCAGGTGGTGAGGGGGGGCTGGCAGGTGCTGCTGCTGAATTCCCAGTTGCCGGGACAGGTGGGCGGCCATCTGGACGACAAGGAGCTGCGCTGGCTGGAACGCAGGCTGACCAAGTCGGACTCGCCCTACAGCATCATTTTTCTACACCACCATCCGGTGCCGGTGGGTTGCAAGTGGCTCGATCCGCTGGGGCTGGACAATCCGGAAAAGCTGTTTGAGGTGATTGCCTCGCACCCGCAGGTGAAGGCAGTCGTGTGGGGGCATGTGCACCAGGAGTTCGATGAAGTGCGCGCCGGCGTGCGGCTGTTGAGCACCCCCTCCACCTGCATCCAGTTCACACCCGGAGTTGAGGGGTTTGAACTGGACTATCTGCCGCCCGGCTATCGCTGGTTTCGCCTCCATCCGGACGGCGCTTTCGAGACGGGGGTCAGACGCCTGGGTGGGGTGCCGGAGGGGCTGGATCCCAGCGCGGAGGGATACGGGGTATAAGGCAGACTATAGGCTTGAGCCTTCCCAAACTGGATTCAGCCCGCCTCCATTCCAAATAAAAAACCGTGCGCGCAGCGCGCTTAGTCATTTCAAGCCTGAATTATCCCTCCGTCGCCTCTTTCTCCAACTGCTCCAGCGAGGTGTGGCGCACGTCCTTGCCCTTGACCAGATAGATGACGTATTCGCAGATGTTCTTGGCATGGTCGCCGATGCGTTCCAGGGCGCGCGCGGCCCAGGTCGCCCCGAGGATGCGCTTGATGGTGCGCGGGTCTTCCATCATGAAGGTCATGTTCTGGCGCATGATGGCCTCGTATTCATGATCGGCCTGTAGGTCCATCTTGGCGATCTGGACCGCCGCCTCGGCATCCATGCGCACGAAGGCGTCCAGGGCGCCGCGCAGCATGGTCTGGACGTGATTGCCCAGGGATTGGATCTCGATATAGCCGTTGCGCGGTCGTTCCATGCCGGCCAGTTCCCGTCCCATACGCGCCACCTTCTCGGCCTGGTCGCCCATACGTTCCAGGTCGGTGATGGTCTTGATCACCGCGATTACCAGGCGCAGATCGCTGGCGGTGGGCTGGCGCCGGGCGATGATGTGGGTGCACTCCTCGTCGATGTCCACTTCCATGGCGTTGACTTTGAGATCGTCGGTAGTGACCTCGTCAGCCAGGGCGGTGTCGCCTTCGGTCAGGGCCCTGACCGCCTTCTTGACCTGTTCCTCGACCAGGCCGCCCATGGCGAACACTTGGTTGCGCAGTCTTTCCAGTTCTGCGTCGAACTGCTGCGAAATATGATGAGGCAAATTGCTGTTGTCCATGTCTGGCTCCGTCTCGGGTACTGCCGGTGTCAGCCGTAGCGACCGGTAATGTAGTCTTCAGTCTGTTTTTTTCTGGGATTGGTGAACAGCGTGTCGGTGTCCGCCAATTCTATCAGCTCACCCAGGTACATGAAGGCAGTATAGTCGGAAACGCGCGCCGCCTGCTGCATGTTGTGGGTGACGATGACGAGGGTGTATTTGGATTTCAATTCGTAGATCAGCTCCTCGATCTTGAGTGTCGAGATCGGGTCCAGCGCCGAGGCCGGCTCGTCGAGCAGTAATACCTCGGGCTCAATGGCGATGGCGCGGGCGATGACCAGACGTTGCTGTTGACCGCCGGACAGGCCGAAGGCGCTATCGTGCAGCCGGTCCTTGACCTCGTCCCAGAGCGCCGCACCGCGCAGCGAGCGCTCCACCACCTCGTCCAGGGTGCGGCGGTCCCTCACCCTCATTAGGCGCAGGCCGTAGGCGACGTTTTCGTAGATCGATTTGGGAAAGGGGTTGGGCTTCTTGAACACCATGCCCACCTGGCGCCGTAGGGCGGCGATGTCGATATCGCGATGATAGATATCCTGCTCGTGCAACAGGATTTGGCCCTCGATCCGGACATCATCCACCAGATCATTCATGCGGTTGAAACAGCGCAAGAGGGTGGACTTGCCACAACCGCTGGGGCCTATAAAGGCGGTAACGCGCTCCTTCGGGATGGTCATATTGATGCCCTTGAGCGCCTCATTGTCACCGTAGTAGAGCTTCAGATCCTTGACGGTGAGCGCGATTTCAGTTGCCTCAGGCGAGGCGGGCGATTTCTTCGACTTGATGGCGTCCAGGTTGACGCCGTGGGTCATGGGGGCGCTTGATTCACTCATGGGCAGCGTCTCTCGATTGATCTCTTTGCATTACTGTTCCAGGGATTTGTACTTTTCACGCAGACGGTTGCGGATGGCGATGGCGGCCAGGTTGAGCACCACGATCACCAGCACCAGCAGCAGGGCGGTGGCGTAAACCAGCGGCCGGGCCGCCTCCACGTTGGGGCTCTGGAAGCCGACGTCGTAGATGTGAAAGCCCAGGTGCATGAACTTCCGGTCCAGGTGCAGGAAGGGGAAGTTGCCGTCCACGGGCAGGGTGGGGGCCAGTTTCACCACCCCCACCAGCATCAGCGGTGCCACCTCACCGGCGGCGCGGGCCACGGCCAGGATCAGCCCGGTCATGATCGCGGGGCTGGTCATGGGAATGATGGTGCGCCACAGGGTCTCGGCCTTGGTGGCCCCCAGCGCCAGGCTGCCCTCGCGGATCGACTTGGGGATGCGCGACAGGCCCTCTTCGGTGGCGACGATCACCACCGGCACCGTCAGCAGGGCCAGGGTGATGGAGGCCCACAACAGCCCCGGGGTGCCGAAGGTGGGGGCGGGCGCCGCCTCGGGGAAGAACAGTTGGTCGATGTTGCCGCCGAGAAAATAGACGAAAAAGCCCAGGCCGAACACGCCGTAGACGATGGAGGGCACGCCGGCCAGGTTGTTGACCGCAATCCGGACCATGCGGATGAGCGGACCCTGCTTGGCGTATTCGCGTAGATAGACGGCGGCGACGACGCCGAAAGGCGTCACCAGGATGGACATGATGATGACCATCATCACGGTACCGAAGATGGCGGGGAAGATACCGCCCTCGGTATTGGCCTCGCGTGGTTCGTCACTGACGAACTCCCACAGTTTACCCATGTAGAAACCGGTCTTGTCGAATACCGACATGCTGTTGGGACGGTAGGCCTGCACGGTTTTGGCAATGGCGATTTCCACCGCCCTGCCGTCGATGGTTTCGGCTACCAGGGTGGCGCGGTTCAGCTCTTTATAGAGTGTTTGCAGGTCGGTCTGCAGGGCCTCGTATTCGGTTTGCAGCTGCTGTTTTTTCGCCTCCAGGCGGGCGAGGGCCTGGGGCGTGTCCCCGCCTTCCAGCTCCAGGCCGCGCTTTTCCAGGCGCAGCCTTTCCATGGCGTAATTGATGGCGCCGATGTCGCCTTTTTCGATGTCGCGGATGGTGTTGAAGATTTCGCCGGTCGCTTCGATCTGCTGCTGCAGCGTCTCCCAGCTGCCCGGGCCTTCGGCGATCACCTCGCTGTTCCGTTTGACCTGCTTCAGAAAGCCGTAGAAGTTGCCCCATTCGCGCCGCTCGATCACCATCATGTCGTCGGCCTGGGTCCGCGCTTGGATTTTCGGCCCGATCAGCCAGCGGAAGTCGATGCCGTAGAGATCGCGGTTGCCGGTTTTGACCAGATAACGGGTAATCCATTCGGCGTCGGTGTCTAATGGGATGCCGCTGTCGATGATGCGCGCGGCGGGCACCTCTTCCGAATCGCGAATTTCGCCGGCCACCTGCACGATCTGGCCGTCGTCGTTTTGGTATTGAAAGCTTTCCACGTCGGCGGGCCAGAAATGGCCCAGACCGCGCGCCGCGATCAGCAGCAGCAGGCCGACGACCATGATGATGCTGATACTGACCGACGCCGCCGTCAACCAGACCCAGGGGGAACCGCTATTTATCCATTTACGCATTTTAGGCTTTACAACGAACTGTATTTCTTACGCAGACGCTGACGCACCACCTCAGCGATCGTATTAAAGAAGAAGGTGAATAAGAACAACACCAGGGCGGCTAGAAACAATACCCGGTAGTGGGTGCTGTCCACTTCCGATTCCGGCATCTCCACTGCGATGTTGGCCGACAGGGTCCGCATGCCCTGAAAGATGCTGAAATCCATCACCGGTGTGTTGCCCGTCGCCATGAGTACGATCATGGTTTCACCCACGGCGCGGCCGAAACCGATCATCACGGCCGAAAAGATGCCGGGGCTGGCGGTCAGGATAACAACCCGGGTGAGCGTCTGCCAGGTGGTGGCGCCTAGGGCCAGCGAGCCATTGGTCAGATGCCTGGGGACACCGAAGATGGCGTCCTCGGTAATGGAGAAGATGGTCGGGATGACGGCAAAACCCATGGCGATACCCACCACCATCGAGTTGCGCTGGTCGAAGCTGATGCCCAGTTCACGGTCCAGCCACTGTTGGGTATTGCCGCCGAACAGCCACAGCTCCAGGGGATGATTGAGGGCGAAGGCAAACCATGCCACCAGCAGGATAAGCGGGATCAGCAGGGCCGCCAGCCAGCCGTCGGGCACCGAGTTCAGAATACGGGGCGGCAGCTTGTGCCAGACATAACTGGCGCCGATGACCGACAGCGGCAGCAGCAACAGCAGGGCCAGCATGGCCGGGAGGTACTGTTCCAACAGCGGCGCCAGCAACAGGCCGGCGAGAAAGCCGAGTATCACCGTGGGCAGCGCCTCCATGATCTCGATGGTCGGTTTGATCATGGAACGCATTCGCGGCGTCATAAAATAGGCGGTGTAGATGGCACCGAAGATGGCCAGGGGAATGGCGAACAGCATGGCGTAAAAGGCCGCCTTGATGGTGCCGAAGGAGATCGGCACCAGGCTGAATTTGGGCTCGAAATCGTTACTGGCCGACGAGGACTGCCAGACATAGGCCGGTTCCTCGTAACTTTCATACCAAACCTTGCCCCACAGCGATGACCAGGAGACCTCCGGGTGTTCATTGTGCAGGCGGACGAAGGTGAGACGGTCTTGGGCGTCCTCGATCAGGGCGGCATTGGCGCGCGGCGCGATGGCCACCTGCCGCGCCGCCACGTCGCTCAGCTGCTCGGTGAGGATGGTCTGCTCGGCGGTGGTGTGAAAGATGCCGAGGCGCCCCGTGCGGTCCACCGCCAGAAAGCCCTTGCGCGCATGCTCGGTGCTGATGCCGGTGATGGCGGCCGACGCCAGCTCGAAATCCCGGATGCGGGTCAGCCGGGGGACGCCCTGTGCGTCCATGACCGGAAACCACTGGCTGATATTGCCCCTGCTGTCACCCGCCAGGATGGAGATGTCGCCGGTCAGAAATTCAAAGCTGGTGAGTTCGGACTGCCGCGCCAGCAGGTTCAGCGTCTCCAGCGCTTCGGGTGCGGCGGGATCGTTGACATCGTAGGCCGTCACCTCGCCCCGGGCGGTGGCCAGGTAAAGCACGTCCATCATCTTGTCCAGCAGCATGAAGCTGAATTTCGCCGCCGCCGTTGTGACGGGGGTGGTGTCCACCTCGATTTCGACCGCGTCGCTCAGAAACGAGACCTCCTTCTGGATATTGGTCAGCAGCAGTTCGCCGTCGCCGGTAATGGCGCTGATGATGGCCTGTTCTTCACCGTTCTGGATAACGAGCCTGCTCAGGGCCCGCTCCCGCCCGTCCACCACGATGGGCTCCTCGCCCAGCGGATAATCGATGAAGGGTGTGATGGTGCGTATGTTGTTGGGGTAGCTGACCTTGTAGTTGTGGCGCAGCACCAAGGCCGTGCCGTCGTCCAGGCCGTAGGCGACGATGCGGCTGTCGGGCGTGGCGGCGGCGAAGCTGGTGATCGCCGTGCCCGGCGGCAGCGCCGTTGTAACCGTGTCGATGACCCTGCCGTCGCCGGTGCTGAAAAAGGTCACCCTGCCGCGGTCGTCGAAACGGACGGCGATCTCGGCCTGTTCCTCCATGGCCAGCAGTACGGTTTCGCCGTCCGCCGCGGGGGTCGGATAGCGTGCCTCCACCTCCAGGCTGCCGGACAGGAACAGGGGAAACACCACATAGACCAGATAGAAGAAGATCAGGGCCACGGCCGCGATTACCCCCAGGCCGCCCACGCCGATCATGTATTTCGCCAGCAGGTCCTTGAGCCGCCGTATTTTGCGGTGGCGTTGGCTGGCGGGGGAATCAATGGGTGGCAGGGCTGTGGCCATGAAAATAGACGTCCTTAAATGTGCAGCGCATCATACTTTGCATTTATGACAGTTTTGTGACAACCATTTTTAACGTAATGAAATTATTATAATTATATGATTATTCTTGAGAAAGCGAGCCGCAATTCTGTGCCTCGCTGCGTGCGACGATTTTATACAAGGTATTGCAATGTGGCTATAATGATTTTTCTACAAAGACCTTTTTGAGAAGGATACGCACCGCTGAGCGCTGCAAGAATCGATTTTTGGAGACCGTGAAATCGATGCATGTGAAGAGAAAAATAGTGGCGACCCTGGCCCTGCTGATTTCGCTGGGGACCGCCGCCGCCGATACTACCACCCGCTACGTCAGCGACCATCTTATCATTACCCTCCGTGCCGGTCAGGGGGATGAGTTCCGGATTCTGAAATCATTACCGTCGGGCACCCGCGTTGAATTGCTGGAGGAAGGCGCGGGCGGTGAATTTGCCCGCATCAGGACCGAGGACGGCACCGAAGGCTGGGTCAGAAGCTGGTACCTGGCCGACACACCGCCCGCCGGGCTGTTGCTGGATGAGGCCCAACGCAAGGCGGAACGTCTGGAGGCGGAGAACAAAAAACTGCTGGCCGACAACCGCGGGCTGACACAGGCCCACAGTGCATTGGTGCGGGAACAGCGCGAACTCAGACAAACGCATGAAACCGTGGCGGCGGAGAACGAAAGGCTGAAGGACATCGCCGCCAGGCCCATGGAACTGGAAAGCGAAAACAAACGCCTGAGCGCCACCGTGACGCGGCTCACCGCGGAGAACACGCGCCTGGCCGGTGAAAACCGGACCCTGCGCAACAGCAGCGTGCAGAAGTGGTTCATGGCCGGTTCGGGCGTGCTGGTGGTGGGCGTTATCCTGGGGCTGGTTCTGCCACGGCTGCGGCGCCGGGGTACCTCAAACTGGTGGACCTGAGGCCAGCCGGTGCGCCCGACGGGTGGTCTCGGGCAGCTTGTAACGCGTCACACAGCCCATCACGAAACCGATGGCGCTCTCCAGACTGATGCGGTGGCCGAGGGAGATATAAAGTGGTTTTACCCCCTCGCGGGTACGCAATACCGCGCCGACGATTTCATCGCCATCCGTTAACGGCGTCCAGCCGCCCTTGTGTTCCGGCACCGGGCCGTGGCGCCCGATCAGGCGCGTCTTGCCCACCCCGATGCTGGGCAGGCCGGTAATGACGCCCAGGTGGGAGGCGATGCCGAAGCGGCGCGGGTGGGCCAGGCCCTGGCCGTCGCAGAGCAGCAGATCGGGGGCTTGTTTCAGCGTGTTTAACGCGTCCAACACGGCGGGGATTTCACGGAAGGAAAGCAGGCCCGGGATGTAGGGAAACGTGGTCGGCCGGCGGGCGATGGCCTGTTCCAAGGGCTGCAATAGCGGATAGCTGAGCACGGCCACCGCGGCGCGGGTGATGCGGTTGTCGTCCTCGAAGCCGACGTCGGTGCCGGCGACACGCGCCACCGTGCCGAAGTCATCCTTGCTGATTACCCGCACCGCCAGCTCTTTCTGTACCTGAACCGCCTCCCGGGGAGTGAGCTCCCAGGCATGGGGGGCGCGATAGCGGCTCATGAACGCCGCCGTGCGAACCAGCGCCAGACATGGCCGTCGGGACGGGTTTCGCCGGTTTCGACATAGCGCAGGGCGTTATGGTTCTGCAGCGTCCACTTCATCAATTCATGGCTGCCATAGCGACCGCATAGCAGGACCTGGTCGCCCGCCTCGATACGCTCGTTGACCTCGGGCAGCAGGATGGATTCGTCACCGCGCCGGATCAACAGCGGCAGGCAGCGCAACTGGCGCTGGCGGTCGCGCGGATCGCTGGTGAGATGGCCCAGCCGGATAGTGCGGCCGTTCTCGATGGCATGGGTCACGGCCAGCGCCGATTTGTAATTGATATGCAGGGTCCAGATATCCGGCACGATACTGTCGGATACCTGTTCGATCTGCGGCACCAGCTCGCGCGCCAGCTCATTGCCTTGTTGCCGTAACAGGCGCAGAAAATCGTACAACAGCGGGGTGGTGACCAGGGCCAGCACCTTCAGAGTAACCACCTCGCTGTACTGCATGACGTGGTCGCTACTGATCGCCTCGAAGATCATGTCGTTGCTGCGCCGGTTTTGCCGCGCCACGGTATAGAGCTCTGGATTCAGCGCCTTTGCGGTCATCAGGATGGAGAGATTATCGGCATCGTCATTGGTGCCGGCGACGATACCGGCGGCGTTTTTCACCCCGGCGGCCAGCAGGGTGACGGCCTCGGTGCCTTTGCCGACGATGCACTCGCCCTCGCACCCGGTGCCGACCGGATCGGCCTCGACGATGGTGGTGGAAACCCCCTGGTGTTCGAGGTGTTGCTCCATGGAGCGGCCGAAGCGGCCGTAGCCGCAAAGGATCCAGTGGCCCTGCGGCGGCGGCTTGTGACGATTGAGGCTGGTTTGCGGCAGCTGGGTCAGCCAGTCCAAGATCATGTGCAGCTCGGGCGAATGCAGCGCGGTGGCCATCTCTTCAGCAAAGGCCTCGAAAGGGTTGATGACATGGTCGGTGCCGAAGGAGGCCATGTTGGCCTGGGTCGAATCGGTTTCGGCGCGGCAGATCACCCGCAAGGAGGGCTTGAGCAGCTTACCGCTGATGGCGATTTCCAGGTTGGTGTGATCGCTATTGGTCAGGGCCAGGATGCCGACGCAGAAGGGCGACTTGAGCCCGGCATTGTGTAAGGTATTGGGATCGCCGGCGTCGGCGCACAGGCCGGGAACATAGACATCCAGCTCGGTGAGCAGCAACTCGTTGATGCGGTCCTGCTTGATATCGATGACCACGGCGCGCAGGCCGCGCTGGGTCAGTGCCTTGGTGATCAGGCTGCCGGTGTCGCCGTAGCCGCAGACAAGATAGAAAGGATCGCAGACCTGACGCACATTGCGGATAAAGCGGTTTTCAATCACGGCGCGCTGCAACGCCGGGTCCTGGGCCAGGGCCAGGATCTTGCCGATGGCGTAGAGCCATGAGATCACCGTCAAATAAACGGTAAAGGTGGTCCACATGCGCTGGGCATCGGTGAAGGGGTAGGGGATTTCACCGAAACCGATGGTGGTGGCCATGTAGCTGACAAAGTAAAAGGCGTGGAAAAAGCTCATCTGCCAGGGCTGACCCTGATCATCCACGCCCGGGATCAATACCAGCCCCAGCACCGAGACGGCATAGGCGCTGATCAACACGATCAGCGGCGCGCGCATGCGCCGCAGCACCAGCGACACCACCTTGTAATTGGGTTGTTGCGGCCGAATCAGCATGCCGGTTTCAGCATCAGCGGCGCATGGTGGCGGTTTCGATGATCAGCAGCACCACCGAGGTGACGTTGGCCAGCAGGGCGCCGCCGGACAGCGAAACGATGGAGCTCATCACATGGGGCGTGAGACCGACCTCGGTGATATAGATCGCTCCGCCCCAGACGATGGCCGCGGCGATGAGCTGCAGGTCGGCTACCAGGCTGGTGGCCAGCAGCACAGCGCCGATCTGGGTGCGTTCGCCGAACTTCAGCACGGTGGCGATCAGGCTGATCACCAGGGCGGAGAACAGTTCGTAGACATTATGATGGTCGGGGTTGTCGATATCGCCGATGAAAAAGCCGAAGTTCAGTGTCAAGGCCAGCACGATAAAAAACCCGAACACAACCTTTTCGAAATTCATCCTGTTTGCTCCCTTGGCAGCCGAATTCACCTTACCTTGTCACAAGAGTAGTATGGCGTGCAATTGAATTGAAAAAAAACCCCGCAAGCGGGGCCAAGGGCAATGATAATCCATCGATTTATGGATCATCCTTTAGGGAAACTCACTCCGGCTCGGTGTTGCAAAGCAGGGTGGAGATGTCCTGGTGTCTGACATCGATGCCGTCGGTGATGTAGATGGCTTGTTCGACCAGGTTGCGGGCATGTTCGCCGATGCGCTCGAAGGCCTTGAGTATCAGCACGATGTTGATGGCGTGGCCGACGTTGCGTGAATCCTCCATCACAAAGGTGGTCAGACGGCGCAGCGCCGAGCGAAAGTCTTCGTCGAGTTCGTCGCGTTCGCACAGCAGTTGCTGCGCCTTGTGCTGATCCAGCGTGTCGAGCACCTCGACGGCGTTGTCGAGCAGCACCGTGGCACGCTTGCCCATGACGAAGACGTCGCGCAGCAGTTGGCTGCTGGGATCGTTGTTTTCGTTGTCATAGATATTCAGTGAAATAGCGGCGATACGCGTGGCCAGATCGCCGATGCGTTCCAGGTCGATCACCGATTTGGAAAAGGCCATGATGACGCGCAGGTCCAGCGCCACCGGCGAACGGGTGGCGATCAGGTTGACGATCATTTCATCGATCTTGAGTTCGTCGTTGTCCAGCTCTTTTTCCCGCTCGGTGACGCGCCGGGCGGCGGCCAGGTCTTCCTCCTTGAGGGCCCTGAGTGCCAGCCGGGTTTGATCCAGCGCCAGCCCCGCCATGCGAATGACTTGCATATGCAGCTCGTTCAGATCACCGTCGTAGCGTTTGACGGTATGGCCTTCAAGCAGGTATGACATGGCGGATTCCTTATTGCTGAATTAACCGAAGCGGCCGGTGATGTAATCTTCCGTCAGCTGGTGGCGCGGGTTGGTAAACAGGGTTTCGGTGTCGCTGACCTCGATCAGATCGCCAAGATGAAAATAGGCCACCCGCTGCGATACGCGTGCCGCCTGCTGCATGGAGTGGGTGACGATGCAGATGGTGTAATGGTGGCGCAGCTCCTCCATCAGTTCTTCGATCTTCGCCGTGGCGATCGGGTCCAGGGCAGAGCAGGGCTCATCCATCAGGATCACCTCCGGGTTGACGGCAATGGTGCGGGCGATACAGAGGCGTTGCTGCTGTCCACCCGAGAGCCCTGTGCCGGGCTGGTCGAGACGGTCCTTAACCTCGTCCCATAGACCTGTCTTCTTCAGGCTGGTCTCGACGATCCCGTTCAGTTCCTCCTTGTTGTTGGCGATTCCGTGGATCCTCGGGCCGAAGGCGATGTTTTCCCAGATCGATTTTGGGAAGGGGTTGGGCTTCTGGAACACCATGCCGAT
>JASBUE010000048.1 GCA_030148045.1 Candidatus Tenderia sp. | reverse complement strand
CGGCACTCCTGTTGCCCAAGGTGCGCGAATTTGTCGGCTGTAACAAGCGGGCGCCGGGTGCAGTGGAACTGGAATCGATGTTCCGGGATATGAAACGCACAAACAAGCTGCTGCCGCCGATGACGGCGACCAATGTGGACGCCAGCCTGATGGTAAGTGGTTAAAACGATGGAGGCGATGATGGACGAGACGAAATCGAGCAAGCCGTCTTTGTGGTTATTGATGCGCGAGGATGTGAATTGCGTCTTCAAGCGCGATCCTGCGGCGCGCAACACATTCGAGGTGTTGACCACCTATCCCGGCGTGCACGCCATCCTCATGCACCGCCTGACCCACCGCCTGTGGCGTCACGGCTGGCGTTATACCGGCCGTTTCGTCGCCTACCTCGTGCGCATCTGGACCAATATCGATATCCATCCCGGCGCCACCATCGGCCGCCGCTTTTTCATCGACCACGGCGCCGGTGTGGTGATCGGCGAAACCGCGGTGGTCGGTGATGACGTTACCCTCTATCACGGTGTCACCCTGGGCGGCACCACCTGGAACAAGGGTAAGCGTCACCCGACCTTGGGTAATGGTGTCATGATCGGCGCCGGTGCCAAGGTGCTTGGCCCCATCACCCTGGGGAACGGCGCCCGCGTCGGCGCCAACTCGGTGGTGGTCAAGGATGTGCCGGCGGCGCGCAGCGTGGTGGGGATCCCCGGTCGTATCGTGCAGATCGAGGGAATGGCGGCGGACAATATTTACGGTATCGATCTGAATCATCACCTGATACCCGATCCGGTGGGCCGGGCGATCTCCTGTCTGATGGATCGACTGCAACAACTGGAGATGCAACTGGAGGCGTCGGGATATTGTGACATGGCAGATGGGGCCTGTGAGGCAGACGATGTGTGTCACCCCCCGAAGCCGGTGCAAGATAAGGGCATCACCCTGAAAAGGATGGCAGGTGGGAAATGAGCACGGATTTTCTGGACTTCGATGTCGACAACATGTATTTCGATACGCCTCTGCCGCGGCAGGCGGAGTGGATGATCAATGAGGCGGCGGAACGCTATGGCGAGGAAGAGGCGGAATTGCTGTTGCTGCGCGCCTATCTGATGGCGCCGGAACACTTCTCCACTATGGTGGCCCTGTATCGTTATTACTACTACCAGCACCGCCTCGAGGATGCATTGACGGTGGTGGAAAACGCCATTCGCGTTGCGGCACGTGCACTGCATCTGGTTGATGACTGGCGTATGGTGACACCGCTTGAGGTGGCCGCCGGGGCCTACAAGTCGGTCGGCCTGGTGCGTTTTTATCTGCTGGCCCTGAAGGCGGCCGGTTTCGTCATGGTGCGCATGGGGGACGTGGACAACGGCGCCGACGCCCTGCGCAAGGTGATCGAACACGATCCCAACGACCGGCTCAAGACCAGGGACCTGCTGGAGATCATCCTGAGTTACACCTATTCCCGGGAAAATGAAAACGTACTGCGCTTTGCTGAGGGCTGACGTGAGAGAGGTGATTGTTATGAAGTACATGGATATCGACGACGATTTCGACATAGACGAGGATATGGAAGAGCTGGTGTCAGCCGAAGATTTTCTCAACTACTTTGAAATTCCGTTTGACCAAACCACGGTCAATGTCTTCCGCCTGCATATCTTGCAGCGTTATCACGATTACCTGTCACAGGCAGAATTGTCCGACGATCAGGGCTAGCGCCGTGAACAGTACAAACAGATTCTGATTCGATCCTATATGTCGTTTATCGATTCTGATGCCAAGACCGAGAAGGTGCTGAAGATTTACAAGAATCTCGGCCCTCAATCCACCTTCGTCTCGCTGGATCAGGTGTTCAAATAACCAGCCAACCGGGAGGACTCCATGCAGCCACGCTATGAATATGGAGACGAAGTAAGGGTTACCCGCCACGTGCGCAATGACGGCACCTATCCAGGGCTGGAGATCGGCGATCATCTGGTCAAGCGCGGCAGCACCGGCTTTGTCACCTCCATCGGCACGTTCTTGCAGGACCAGATCATCTACGGCGTGCATTTTCTCGAAGCCGACAAACTGGTGGGCTGCCGTGAGGAGGAGTTGATTCCGGCTGTCGATCCCTGGGTGCCGAGCAAGTTCGAGTTTCGCGACAAGGTGATTTCGAAGATCACCCTATCGCTCCAGGGTGAGGTCGTCGTCAAGCCGGGTGACGGTGCCGAGATCATCAAGGTTATCCGTGACCATCCCGACGGCGTGCACTATCACGCCCGTTTTCCCGGCCGCACCCTGTTGGTGCCAGAGAACGCGCTGGATTTCAATCCCGAATACCGGGACACATCAGAACCAAGAGTAGGGCAACCCTCATGAGCGCAGAACCCCGAATAAACCACAAGCAGCTGTCATCCATGGATAGCTACGATGCCTACCTCAATCTGCGCACCTCGCTGTTTCATTTCGGATGTTTTCCGTTCCAGCTGGAAGATGAAAGCGAGATGGAAACGCTGGCGACGGAGGTTCTGAAACAACACACCATCAACGCATCGGTACGTTCGTCACCCGAGTATTCGCAAATCGTGGTGCCGGAACAGGAGCTGGAGCATGCATTGCAGGAGATCTATGAACAAATCCCTGCTGGACTGGAGCTGGACGATGTGCTGATGCAAAACGGCCTGACTCATCTTACCCTGCGGGACGCCGTCGCGCTGGATCTGCGCGTGGCGTCGGCGCTCAACCACGTCGCCGAACAACAACCGGAAGTGAGCGACATGGATGCAGAACTGTTTTATCGCCTCCATAGCGAACGCCGCGTTGTTCCAGAGCGGCGCACGGTGCGCCACATCCTGGTGACCATTAATGACCAGTTCGCCGAGAACCGCCGCGAGGCCGCATTGTTCCGCATCAGGAAGGTCCGCCGGGAGTTGATCAAAAAGCCCTTCAAGTTCGAGAAGTTCGCCAGGTCCACCTCCGAATGTCCCACCGCCCTGGAAGGGGGATTGCTGGGCACGTTCACCTCCGGCCAGCTATACCCGGAGATAGACGAGGTATTGTTAGGCATGGTGGAAGGCGAGATCAGTGAGGTGGTGGAATCCACGCTGGGATTTCACGTGCTCAAGTGCGAGGCGATCAGTCCGGGGCGGGAGATACCCTTTGAAGATGTCAGGGAAAAAATCAAAAGCGCCCTGCGCCAGCGCAACCAGCGGGATGCCCAGCGCCGGTGGTTGCAGCAACGAATGAAATCCGTCGCCGACAATTGAGGGCTGAGTATGACTGAATCGAAGAATATCGATTGTTCTTTCTGTGGCGAGCCTCAGGGTGTCGATCTGCCCATGATCGCAGGCATGGACGGTCATATCTGTCCGGCCTGCGTCAAGCTGGCCAACCAGGTGGTTTCCAGCTGGAGCAGGAACAAGGTACGCAACTGTCTGCCCAAGGGTCTGCTCAAACCTACCGAGCTGAAACAGCGCCTTGATGATTACGTGATCGGCCAGGATTTCGCCAAGGAGGTTCTGGCGGTGGCTGTTTACAATCACTTCAAACGTTTGTCTTGTGAAACGGGCGGCGAGCGTGAAATCGGAGCTACGGCCAACGAGGTCGAGGTGGAAAAGTCCAACGTGCTGATGGTGGGACCGACCGGCTAGGGAAAGACGCTGCTGATCCGCACCTTGGCCAGGATTCTCGAAATCCCGTTTGTGATCGCCGATGCCACCTCGCTGACCCAGGCCGGTTACGTGGGGGACGACGTGGAGAACGTGATTGCCCGGTTGGTGGATGCGGCCGAAGGCAACGTCGGCCTGGCCGAGTGGGGCATCGTCTATCTGGACGAGGTGGATAAACTGGCGCGCAAGGGTGAATCCAACATGGGGGTGCGCGACATCTCCGGGGAAGGTGTGCAGCAGGCGCTGCTGAAAATGGTGGAGGGTACGGAGATCAAGCTACCCGGCAAGGGTGGCCGTAGCAAGGAATATGCGGACGGCGGCGTGATCAATACCCAGAACATCCTCTTTATCGCCGGCGGCGCCTTCGCCGGTATCGAAGATCTGATCAAGGAGCGCATGAACCTGGGTAAGGCAAAACTCGGTTTTCATGCGGACTTCAGTGGCAGGGACGAAGATGAATCGGCCAAACGCAAAGAGGCGGTCGATGGTCTGACTACCGATGACCTGCGCCGGTTCGGCCTGATTCCCGAGTTCATTGGCCGCTTCCATGTATTGGCGCTACTTGAAAAGCCCACCGACGACGACCTGGTACGCATTTTGACGCAGCCGCGCAATGCCTTGGTGAAACAGTATCAGCGACTTTTCGCCTACGATGATATCAGGCTTGGCTTCAGCGACGCCGCGCTACAGGCCATTGCGGAATTGGCCAATGACCGGGGGACCGGCGCGCGCGGTTTGCGCGGAATCATTGAGCACCTGTTGCGCCGCCCTATGTATGAGCTGCCATCGAAACCGGATATCAAACGGCTGTTTGTCGATGAGGCGATGGTGCGGAATGCCGGCGAGATTGATTACCAGGGCGAAACCCGTCCAGGGCGCGCCAGTGGGTCGCCACAGTAGATTGATGGTGGGAATGCGGGCTGATACAGAGAGCCTTGCCAAACAGGCGGCGGTGGATCCCGGCTTCAACCGGCGGAGTTTGTTAGCCGCAGATTACGTTCATAGATACGAGTGAGCTCGGCCAGGTGTTGACGCGTGTCTTGGTCTGGCATATCCCAGTTAAAACGCCATTCCCAATGGGCGTCAGAAACGCCGGGCAGGTTCATGCGCGCCTCGCTGCCCAGGCCCAGTACGTCCTGTAGCGGGAAGACGGCCTTCTCCGCCACCGAGCCCAGGGCCATGCGAATCATGTCCCAGTGAATCAGCTCACCGCTCGTTCCTAAATAGGCGATAGCGTCGGCGCGCTCCTGTTCCACCTCTTCCAGGGTCTGCGTGGTCTGAGTGCCCGGGGTAACGGTGAACCAGCCTTGGGTGGTGTTGTGATCGTGGGTGGCGGTATAGACCACACAATGATAGATATGGTTGTGAGGGCGGTATTGCTGCGCCTTGGGGTCCTGACCGAAGGCCATTTGCAGGATCCGCATGCCGGGAAAACCCAGGCTGTCGCGCAGGTCGTCCACTTCGGTGGTGATCACACCAAGGTCTTCGGCGATGGCATTGAGCCCGATGCCATGCTGGGCGAGCGTTTCCCGCACCGTATGGAAGAACTGGGCACCGGGCCCCTTGACCCAGGTACCGTTGGCGGCAGTGCTTGCCTCTGCCGGCACTTCCCAATAGGCCTCGAAGCCGCGGAAATGGTCCAGGCGTAATATATCCACCAGAGAATAACTGACCCGGAAGCGGTCGATCCACCAGCGGTAGTTGTCCTCGGCCATGGTGTCCCAACGGTAGAGCGGATTGCCCCAGCGTTGACCGGTGGCGCTGAAGTAGTCCGGCGGCACCCCGGCGACGGCGATAGGGTCACCATGCTCATCCAGGTGAAACAGTTGGCGATTGGCCCACACCTCGGCGCTGTCGTGGGCCACATAAAACGGCATGTCGCCGATCAGCTTGATGCCTTGTGAATGGCAGTAACGTCTCAGCGCGTCCCATTGTTTGAAGAATATATATTGAAGGAATTCGTAATATCGTATTGGCGTCGCCAGCTCATTGCGCCATCGTACCAGGGCATCGGCATCATATCGCGCCGCCGCCCCTTCCCACTGCCGCCAGGCGTGTCCATCATGGGCCTCTTTCAGCGCCATGAACAAGGCGTAGTCGTCCAGCCAGAAGGCGTGTTGTTGGCGGAAGCGGTAAAAGTCATCAGGAAAGCCGGCGCCGGATTCGGCCGTAAAGCGTCGGAAGGCCTGCTGTAATAGCGGTGCTTTGTAGGCGTATACCGCGCTGTAGTCGACGCGGTGCGCCGGAAAGTCAGGCGGATCGGCGATCTCTTTCCGTTCCAGCAGCCCTTTCTCGGCGAGTTGCTCAAGACTGATCAAGAGGAAATTTCCGCCGTAAGCCGAGAAACACATATAGGGTGAGTTGCCGTAGCCGGTGGGGCCCAGCGGTAGAACCTGCCACAGGCTTTGGCCGGTTTCTTTGAGAAAATCCACAAAGCGGTAGGCGTCACGGCCCAGATCGCCGATCCCGAACGGACCGGGCAGAGAGGTGGGATGCAATAATATGCCGCTGCTTCTGGGGCGCATGTTCCGGCTGCTCAGTCGCTGTCCTGCAACAGATCGAGCAGGCCTTGCAGCGGCGTGGTCACCCAGGCCGGGCGGCTGCCCAGTTCGTAGCTTATTTCGTAGAGGACCTTTTCCAGCATAAAGAACCGGATCAGTCCGCGTCCCGCCTCGCCATCCTGTGGATAGACGCCGCAGCCGGCCACTGCCTCCTCGTAGCCCTCCAGAAACGCCTGCGCGGTCAGTGTGCGCCACTGCCACACGAAGGGCGCGAGGGTATCGCGGTCCTGAGGCCGCTCCTGGGTGATGTCATCCAGGGCGACGTGGGCCGCGTAATCGATGGAGCGCAACATGCCGGCGGCGTCCCGCAAGGCGGAATGCTTGCGACTGCGGGCGGCAATGGGGCGCGCCGGCTCGCCTTTGAAATCGATAATGACGAAATCGTTTTCCGTCATCAATACCTGACCCAAATGGTAGTCGCCGTGGTGGCGGGTCTTGACCGCAGCCACAGGTTGTTCGATCAAACTGTCGATGCGTGCCCGGATCTCGCCCTGCCGTGCAAGGAGTCGGCCGGCGACTTCACGGGCGGCGGCAGGCAATTCGTGGTGCTGCAGGCTATGCATCGCCTGCGCCAGGTCATCGCATACCTGCTCGCCCCATTGTTGCAGGTCCTCCATGGTGATGGGTTCGGGTTCGAAGGCCGGATCACCGCTGGGCCTGGCCAGTGCCTGGTGCAGTTCGCCGGTGCGCCGGCCCAGGCGGTGCATCAGGATGGAATGGTTGATGTGGCGCTCCCCGTCGCTGACGGAGACCTCTGCCGGGTTGACGCTGCATTGTTCCAGAAAGCGTTCCAGGTATCCCTGGGTATAGGTCCATGCATCACCCTGGTTCGGCACATAGCGTTGCAGCAGGGCGAGGGTGGCGGTCTCGCCATTCTCATCCTGATACTCCATGGCCCCGAGCACCGGGATGATGTGATCGAAGGGCGAGACCTCGGTGAGAAAGCGGCCGATCTCCAGTTCCGGATTGAGTCCGGCTTCGAAACGACGGTAACCCTTGAGGAACAAGGATTCCCCCAGGATCACCGCCGTATTGCTGCCCATGGCCGTGGGGCGACGCACCTCGTATGCCGTCGTTTCTTGGCCGCGGAGGAGCGCTTCGCAAGCGCTGGTCGAGGAGAATCGCAACCGCCCCGGCCCGAAGAGGACCTGGGAATTTTGCCGCATGGCCCGGACCAAGGTATTGCAGAAGGCGGCGTCGGCGAAGGCGTCAAACAGTATGCCCACGCGTGAATGCTGGCGTACCTTGGCCAGGGTGAAGCTCAGCATGGGGCGGATAAGCTCTTCGTCTTCCTGCCACCGGGTGGCCAGGGGCAGGAAATAGACCTGCGCTGGCCGGTCCTTGATAAAAACCGTGGCCAGGTTCAATAACCATTGGTTTTGGCCTTCCTGCCACACGCAACGCCGGCTCAGTTCGACCCGCTCGACTTTTTCATCCTTGGCGGAAAACCAGCGTTGCGTCGGCAGGAAATTGGGCAGAACCGTCTGTTCCATTTGATCGCAAAGTGTTTGCGCCAAGGGCCGCCGCTGGGCCTGGATCTCCTCGGGGAAGAAACTGCGCCAGCCCTCCACCATCACCAGTACCGGCAGCTCGATAGGCGGTAATCTCTCTTCATGCCAGGCTGGTTCGGCGGCCTTCTCCAATAGCTGAAACCAGTACACCCCATAGCCGGGCAGGGTCAGCAGGTAGGGCAGTTCACCGATCGGAGGAAAGGGGGTGTGGCCCAGCATTTCCATCGGCACGTGCCCTTTGAAGCGGGCCAGATCCAGTTCCACCGGCTGCGCGGTACGGGATAGATTCGCTACACACAAGAGGGTCTCGTCGCCATATTCACGGATATAGGCCAGAATCTTGCGGTTACCGGGGCTCAGAAAGGCCAGGCTGCCGCGGCCGAAGGCCTTGTGCGCCTTGCGCACCGCGATCATGCGCTTCATCCAGTTGAGCAGCGAGGAGCGGTCGCGGCTCTGGGCCTCCACGTTGACGGCGGAATAGCCGTAGACGGGGTCCATCACCGGCGGCAGATAAAGCAGTTGCGGATCCGCCTTGGAGAAGCCGCCGTTACTGTCCGGGCTCCACTGCATGGGAGTGCGCACGCCATTGCGGTCGCCCAGATAGAAATTATCGCCCATGCCGATCTCGTCGCCGTAGTAGATGATGGGCGAGCCGGTGATGGACATGAGCAGACTGTTCATGAGCTGAATTTTGTCCACGTCGTTCTCCATCAGAGGGGCGAAGCGCCGCCGTATGCCCACGTTGAGGCGCATGCGCCGGTCGCTGGCGTATTGTTCGTACATGTAGTAGCGTTCGCGGTCGGTGACCATCTCCAGGGTCAACTCGTCGTGATTGCGCAGGAACACCGCCCACTGGCACCGGGCCGGAATGTCGGGTGTCTGTTTCATGATCTCGACGATGGGGTGGCGGTCCTCCTGTGCCACCGCCATGTACATGCGCGGCATCAGCGGAAAGTGATACGCCATGTGGCACTCGTCGTTGTCGCCGAAATACTCGCGCACATCCTCGGGCCACTGGTTGGCCTCGGCGAGAAACATGCGGCCATGGTAGTGCTCGTCCACCGCGGCGCGCATCTGTTTGATCACCTCGTGGGTCTCCGGCAGGTTTTCGTTGTTGGTCCCTTCGCGCACGCAAAGATAGGGGATGGCATCCAGGCGCAGGCCGTCCACGCCCTGATCCAGCCAGAAGCGCATGGTGTGGATGACCGCCTTTACCACCCGTGGGTTGTTATGGTTCAGGTCCGGCTGATGCGAGAAAAAGCGGTGCCAGTAGTAGGCCTTGGCGACCGGGTCCCAGGCCCAGTTGGAGCCCTCGGTGTCGGAAAATATGATACGGGTTTCGGGGAATTTTTTGTCGTCGTCGCTCCAGACATAGAAGTTGCGCTTGCTCGACCCCGGCGGTGCCTGGCGCGCCGCCTGAAACCAGGGGTGCTGGTCCGAGGTGTGGTTGATTACCAGTTCGGTAATGATCTTGAGCCCGCGGCGGTGGGCCTCGCGCACGAACTGGCGGAAGTCGCGCCGCGTGCCGTAGGCGGGATAGATGTTGCGGTAATCGGCGATATCGTAGCCGTCGTCACGCATGGGCGAGGGATAGAACGGCAGCAACCAGATGGTATTGACGCCCAGGTCATGGATGTAATCCAGTTTTCTTGTCAGGCCGTTGAAATCACCCGTGCCGTCGTCATTGGCGTCGAAGAACGCCTTGACATGCAGTTGATAGATGATGGCGTCTTTGTACCATAAGGGATCGTCCTGCCAGCTGTACTCGGCGGCGCCTTCTTGTTCGATGATGGTATCCATAACTTTCCGGCTTAGAAAAAGTAGTCGAAGTCGCGTTCGGTGCGCACCCGGCGCAGCAGATGAAAGAGATGGGCCTGAGCGCCCTGCGGATTGAGTTCCACGTAGTTGCGCGCACCACTCCACAGATAGCGGGCGCCGCTGATAAGGTCGTGCATCTGGTAGGGGTGGCGTGGGTCGATGCCGAGGCTGTCCAGGGGTAAATCTACCCAGCCCGACTGACGATGATAAGGGTCGAGATTGACCAGGCCGATGACGACGTCGCTGCCGCCATCGTTCCACTTGCCGTAACAAAGCAGCTGCTCGTTATCCACGGGATAGAATTCTAGGTTCCAGTGCTGCTGGAGGGCGGGATGCTCGCGGCGGATCTGGTTCACGCGGGTGATCAGGTCTCTCAGGCTGTCGGGCCGCCGGGTGTCCCAGTAACGCACCTGGTATTTCTCCGAGTTCAGGTACTCCTCGCTGCCCGGTTCGCGCGGCTTATTTTCCAACAGCTCGTAGGCCGGTCCGTAGATGCCGTAGTTGCCGGAGAGGCTGGCGGCCAGCACCAGCCGCGCGATAAAGGCGGGGCGGTCGCCGAATTGCAGGTATTCGTGGAGGATGTCCGGCGTGTTGGGCCAGAAGTTGGGGCGGAAGAACTCGCGCACCCCGCTGCGGGTCAGCTCCTCCAGGTAGTGATTCAGCTCCCACTTGGTGTTGCGCCAGGTGAAATAGGTATAGGACTGGGTGAAACCGGCCTTGGCCAGACGGTACATGATTTTCGGTCGGGCGAAGGCCTCGGAGAGAAACAGCACCTCCGGGTGTTGCTGCTTCACCTCGCCGATCACCCACTCCCAAAAGGCGAAGGGTTTTGTATGGTGGTTGTCGACGCGAAACACCTGCACCCTCTGGTCGATCCAGAACAAAAAGACGCTTTTCAATTCCTCCCACAGGGCCCGCCAATCCTCGGTCTCGAAATTGATGGGATAGATGTCCTGGTATTTCTTGGGCGGATTTTCCGCGTATTGAATCGATCCGTCAGGGCGCCGGCGAAACCACTGCGTGTGTTCTTTCACATAAGGATGATCGGGGGAACACTTGAAGGCGATGTCCAGGGCCACCTCCATGCCCAGGTCCCGGGTCGCCGCGACGAAGGCGCGAAAGTCGTTCAGGTCGCCGAGCTGGGGATGCACCGACTTGTGCCCGCCCGCGTCGGCGCCGATGGCCCAGGGGCTGCCGGGATCGTCGGGTCCGGCCATCAGCCTGTTATTGGG
>JASBUE010000016.1 GCA_030148045.1 Candidatus Tenderia sp. | reverse complement strand
GCGCTGGCGCGCGAGCTGGGACCGGAGATTCGCGTCAACGGCGTGGCCCCCGGCGCCATCCTCTGGCCCGAACGCGAGCTGCGGCCAAACACCAAGGAAACGATCATCAAGCGCACCGCCTTGAAACGCCAGGGCGCGCCGGCGGATATCGCCAAGACGGTGCTATTTCTGATTCGTGACGCCGATTACATCAGCGGCCAGATCATCAATGTGGACGGCGGCCGGACGCTGGGGTTCTAGGAGCCTGCATTTATCCCCGTGTTCCCTGTGGTAAAAAATTCCAGTTAATCCCAGTCGAAGGGAATGGCCCAAAGCGACTGGCGCGCCTTGTCGTAGTCGCGCCACATCTCGGCGTAACTGCGCCTGGTCTGCGGATGAATGAGATCGCCGGCGATCTCGGCCAGGGGCCAGAGCACGAAGGCGTTTTTGGTGATCTCGTCGCGGGGGATGTTGAGACCATTCTCATTAATAACGGCAGCATCGTACAGCAGCAAGTCCAGGTCGATAGTACGTGAGCTGAACTTGGGCGCGCGACGGTCACGGGCGTGGCTCGCCTCGATGCTGCTGAGCACTTCCGCCACGCGGTGGACATCATCATCGGTCTCGAAGCCCACCACTAGGTTGTAGAAGTTGTCGCCGCTGAAACCCACCGCCTCGCTTTCGTAGACCGAGGACAGCACCAATTGCGGATAATGTCGCCGCAGTTCGCAGATGGCGGAGCGAATGTTGCTCGCCGGCTCGATGTTGCTGCCGACGCTGACATAAACGTGGGCCATCCCTATTCCTTTGTGCCGCGTTCGATGATCACCCCCACGTCGCGGGCGCCGCGCACCGCCCCCTGCTTGTTGAGTCGCAGCCGCAGCCAGGGCACCGCGAACTCCTGGCGCACGATGGCGGCGACGCGCTCGGCCAGGGTCTCCACCAGTTGGAAGTCACTCTGCTCGACGAAGGCGATCACCCGCTTGGCCACCGATTTGTAGTCCAGGGTGTCGTCGAGCCGGTCGGTCTCGGCGGCGCGGCGGATGTCACTGGCCATCTCCAGGTCGATCACCACCTCCTGTTTGATCTCGCGCTCCCAGTCGAACACGCCGATCACGGTCTTAATGCGTAAGTCGTTTAAATAAATAATATCCATCTGTCTTTAAAATATTGCGGCTGTTATCGTGGTGGATTGGGCAATTCGGCCCGATTTACCGTATCATTACGCCCCGTTTCCACCTTCATCAAAGTGAAATATTATGCTTGATATCAGCCTCGTTGTGTTCGCCTATCTGCTCGGCTCGCTGTCGGCCGCCATCATCACCTGCAAACTGATGGGCCTGCCCGATCCCCGCGCCGAGGGCTCGCGCAACCCGGGCGCCACCAACGTGCTGCGCTACGGGGGCAAGAAGGCGGCCGCCGTGACCCTGTTCGGCGATATGCTCAAAGGCTTGATTCCGGTGCTGCTGGCGCGCCTGGCGGGGGTTGATGACAGCGTCATCGCGGCCGCCGCCATGGCCGCCTTTCTCGGGCATCTGTATCCGCTGTTTTTCGGCTTTCACGGCGGCAAGGGGGTGGCCACCGCCATGGGGGTATTCCTGGGCCTGTCATGGCCGATCGCCTTGGCGCTGCTGATTACCTGGCTGGCGATGGCCAAGCTCTTCAAGGTCTCGTCGCTGGCCGCCCTGACGGCGGCGGTGCTGGCGCCGGTTTATACATGGATATTGCTACCAAACCGCATCTACATCATCCTCAGCCTGGTGATGTCGTTGCTACTGGTGTGGCGCCACCGCGGCAATATCCAGCGCCTCATGAGCGGCGCGGAAGGCAAAATCAGTCATTGATTCATAGATATCCCGCGGCGATATATAGATTCATTACAGCGGTTCAACCTTGAGCCAACCCGCCCCCATGTCCACCACCTTGACACGGGCACCGGCGGGGGCATCCGGCCCTTGCAGGGTCCAGACCATACCCTCCAGGTTCTGAGTGGTCCGGCCGTTTTCGATGGGGCTGACCAGGGTCAATACCCGCCCCACGTAGCTGCGCTGTTGCAGGATCTCTTGTTGATGCCGGATTTTCTCCATGCGCGCCTCCAGATAGGAGCGCGCCAGCCACATAAAGACCAGCGCGGTGACACCGAAGAACAGGAACTGAATCTGGAAGGCGACTTCTGGATAGAGGTGACTCAGGATACCGATCACCACGGCCGCCAGACTGGCGGACATAAAGATGAACTTGCCGTGTACCACCTCGATGGCGAGCAAGATGGTGGCGACACCGAACCAAAACCAGTGAAAACCGAATTGCGCGATATAATCCATAAGCCTATGACCGCTGCGACGGTCACTCCTGTTAAAATAGTTCCAGCTGAAAATTATAACCCCGATCAGGTTTTCCAGCCCCATGGACTTTGTCACCGTTGCCGCCTTCGACACCTCCCCCGAGGCCCACATCGCCATGGGGCGTTTGGAGGCGG
>JASBUE010000321.1 GCA_030148045.1 Candidatus Tenderia sp. | reverse complement strand
CAGGAGGTAAGGCGCCAGGGGGTGACGGTGGAGAAGGGTTCCTCCGCCTTCCTGCAGGTGTTGGCGTTCCTCTCCCCCGACGGCCGCTACGACGACCTGTTCACCAGCAACTACGTCACCCTCAACGTGCTCGACGAACTGAAGCGCGTGCCCGGCACCACCAATGTACAGATCTTCGGCGCCAAGGATTACGCCATGCGTATCTGGCTCGATCCCGAGCGCCTGGCCCAATTGGCGCTAACCACGGCTGATATTGCCCGCGCCATCACCGAGCAGAACGCCCAGTTCGCCGTCGGTCGCATCGGTCAGCCGCCCACCGCCGGCGACCAGGAGCTGGCCCTGACGGTCAATACCCGCGGCCGCATGTCCGCGGCGGGCGAGTTCGAGCAGATCATTGTGCGCGCCGAGCCCGACGGTACCCTGCTGCGTTTGCAGGACGTGGCGCGTGTGGAGCTGGGGGCCAAGGATTACGACTTCATCGGCCGCCAGAACGGTCAGCCCGCCACCCTGGTGGGTATCTTCCTCAAACCCGGTGCCAATGCCCTGGAGGTGGCCGAGGCGGTCAAGACCAAGCTGGCCGAGCTGTCGCAACGCTTTCCCGAGGGGCTGACCTATTACATACCCTACGATACTACCCAGTTCGTCGAGGTCTCCATCCGCGAGGTGGTGAAGACCCTGGCCGAAGCCATGCTGCTGGTGTTCCTGGTGGTGTTCCTGTTCCTGCAGAACTGGCGCGCCACTCTGATCCCCACCCTGGCGGTGCCGGTGTCCCTGATCGGCACCTTCGCCGGGCTGCTGATGCTGGACTATTCCATCAACACTTTGACGCTGTTCGGCATGGTGCTGGCCATCGGCATTGTGGTGGATGATGCCATCGTGGTGCTGGAAAACGTGGAGCGCATCATGCGCGAGGAGGGGCTGGGCCCGCGCCTGGCCGCCATCCAGGCCATGAAGGAGGTGACCGGGCCGGTGATCGCCATCGTGCTGGTGTTGGTGTCGGTGTTCATCCCCGTCGCCTTTCTCGGCGGCCTGGCCGGCGAACTCTATCGCCAGTTTGCCGTGACCCTGGCCATCGCCGTGTCGATTTCGGGCGTGGTGGCGCTGACCCTGACCCCGGCGTTATGCGCCCTGTTGCTGCGCCCGGAGCACAAGCGGGTGGGCGGTTTCTTTCGCGGTTTCAACCGTGCCTTCGGTTGGGTGACGCGCCGCTACACCGGTGGTGTGGCATTTCTGATCCGGCGCGGCGCCCTGGGCTTGATCTTGTTTGCGGGCATGGTGGTGCTGGCCGTCAGTCTCTGGAAGGTCACGCCGGGCAGTCTGGTACCGGACGAGGACCAGGGTTATTACATCGCCGCCGTCTACCTACCCGACGGCGCCTCGCTGCAGCGCACCGACGCAGTGGTGGGTGAGGTGGACCGCATCATCCGCAGCAACCCGGTGATCGAGTACTCCACCGCCTTCACCGGTTTCGATTTCATCGGCGGCAGCTTCAAGAATAACGCCGCGACGATTTTCGTGGTGCCGCACCACTGGGACGAGCGCGAGGTGACCGCCTCCGAGCTGGTGGGGGAGCTGTTCGCCAAGACCGCCCACATCAAGGAGGCGCTGGTGCTGGCCTTTAACCCGCCCGCCATCTTCGGCCTGGGCACCGCCGGCGGCTTCGAGGCCCGCTTGCAGCTGCGCGGCGAGGGCGGACCGGAGCGGCTGGCCGAGGTGAGCCGGCGGTTCATCGGTACGTTGCAGCAGGATCCCAGCTTCGCCATGGTCTCCATGCTGTGGCGCCCCAACGTGCCCCAGTTGCAGGTGGATGTGGATCGCGAGAAGGCCAAGGCCCTGGGCGTACCCATCGATGCGGTGTTCGACACCCTGTCGGCCACTTTGGGTACGTTTTATGTCAACGATTTCAACAAGTACGGTCGCACCTGGCAGGTGTTGATGTCGGCCGAGCCGGAGGCGCGCAACAACCCGGCGGATATAGCCAGTCTCTATGTGCGTTCGGACAACGGCGCCATGGTGCCCATGTCGGCCCTGGCGCGGATCAGCTTCAGCGCCGGGCCCGAGACCATGGAGCGCTTCAACAACCTGCCG
The DNA here is from genome assembly GCA_030148045.1 of Candidatus Tenderia sp. GTDB lineage: Bacteria > Pseudomonadota > Gammaproteobacteria > Tenderiales > Tenderiaceae > Tenderia. The sequence continues at coordinate 6,969 of JASBUE010000321.1, read as the reverse complement.
GCGGTGAAGGTCATGGGCAATGGCGCGCCGGGGATCAGTTCGGGCCAGGTGATCGCGCGCTTTGAGGCCATTGCAGCCGAGACCCTGCCGCCCGATTTTACCTATGACTGGAGTGGGGCCTCGTTTCAGGAGAAAAACAGCGGCGGCAGCTCCGGCTTGGCGCTGGGCCTGGGGGCCTTGATGGTGTTCTTGATCCTGGCGGCCCAGTACGAGCGCTGGTCGTTGCCCTTCGCCGTGCTGCTGGCTTTACCCTTCGGCACCTTTGGTGCGCTGGCGGCGGTGTGGCTGCGCGACTTCACTAACGACGTCTATTTCCAGATCGGCCGGGTGACTCTGCTGGGGCTGGCGGCCAAGAACGCCATCCTGATCGTGGAGTACGCCATCTACAAACACCAGGAGGGCATGAGCGCGGCGGCCGCCGCCATCGAGGCGGCGCGGCTACGTTTCCGCCCCATCCTGATGACCTCCATGGCCTTCATCCTGGGCGTGGTGCCGCTGGCCTTCTCCTCCGGCGCCGGGGCCGGGGCGCGCCAGTCGGTGGGCACGGGTGTGATGGGCGGCATGCTGGCGGCCACCTTTCTGGCGATCTTCTTCGTGCCGCTGTTTTATCGTTTGATCAGCGAGCGCAAACTGCGCGCAGGGCGCAGTGCCGCCGAGCTGTTTGAAGAGGTGGAAAGGCAGCACGAGATCACCCATCAGCGCATCCAGGCCGAGGCCCGCGCCGAGGAGGAGAAACGGTCTCAATGATCGGTCGTTGCCGTCCGCGTCGGAATCATTCGGGACGATACAGCGGACGGGTCTGGGCACCCAGGATCGGCCGATCCTGGGTGCGCAACAAACCGCCGGCCGGAGGATTCAAATCCATTCGCTGAGGATAATGCCCAGGCTGATGCGGGTGGTCGAGTCATTATAGTCGATCAGGCTCTCGCCGTAGCCATTGAAAAATTGCAGATAACCGTCGAGACGGTCGTGGTAGATGGGAAAGCTCCAGTCCAGCTGGATGGCGCTGCGGCCCTTTGAACTGAGATTGTGGCGCAGCATCATGCCCAGGTTGTGCTTACCCAGTTTGTAGATCATATTCACTTCACCGCGCCCCAGGTAATCCTCGATGTCGGGGTTGTCGTCCTCATCGTCTATTTCCGGCAGTCGCCACCAGGGTTTCAGGCTCACGGTCAGCTGTTCGCGCTCGAAGAGAAAATTGGCGTAGATGCGGTTCCAGCTGCGTGACAGGGTGCCGCTACGGCCGTTGGACTGATGCACCAGTCCGACCAGGTTGATGCGGTTGTGAAAACCCAGGATCTCCCAATCGTTGGGAATAAAGAGCATGGCCTCCGGCTCGTGATTGGTTTCACGAAAGGGGGAGGAGTTGTCACGCTGATAGGCCTGCCAATAGGACTGCTGGGTATAACCAAAAAAGAGATGGCCGCGCTCACCGATCAGATTGCGCCATACCAGAAACTTCAGACTGATCTGAAATTTCACCTCGAGCCGGTCGAGCTGTTTGCCGCTGCCGTCCTCAAGGGGCAGGTCGTTGGGTGACGCGTTGTAGCTCAGCGGCAGCAGGTAGGTGGGTTTGTGCGGCGTGAGCGTGAAGGGGTTGTCCAGCGCCTTTTCCTCCCAGTTCAGGCGGTTTTGTAGCGGACTCGTGCTGGCGCGGTCGGCGTCCTGCTGTTGGGCGAGGGCTGTTGCGCAGACGAGCAGGGACGCCGAGGCAAAATATGAAATAGTCTTCATGGGCCTACCTGATTTGCACCGTCACGCCGTCTTCAATCGCCTCGCCGGGATGGACGATCACCCGCTAGCCTTCGCTTAAGCCCGCCAACACCTGGCTACGTAGTCCGTTGCGCCGTCCCAGCTCAACCGGCGTGCGTCTGGCCGTGTCGCCCTCGACCAAGAACACCGCCCAGCCGTCTTCGAAGCGGAACAGGCTGCTGGCGGGGATGGTCAGGACATTCGCCTGCTCCCACAGGATGAAGCTGGCCTCGACGCGGTAGCCGTCGCCCAGGCGTTGCCAGTTTTCGGTGGGTGAGGTGAGATCCGAGATCACCAGCACGCGCTGTTCCTCCACTCCCAGGGCCGAGACCTTGGTGAAGCCCACCGGCTCCACGGTGCGTACCCGCCCTTCCAGCATCTGATCCCCACCCCAGCGCTCGAACAGCACGCGGGTACCGGGGAAAATCTGAACGGCATCGGCGGAGAGCACGTCCACTTCCACCTCCAGGCGTAGCGGGTTGCCCACCTCGATCAGGGCTTCGCCGGCGCCGACCACGCCCTCGCTCTTGCGGATGAGCTTGAGTATGCTGCCGCCGACAGGCGAGGTGAGCGATAGCGGTTCTTTGTCACCCTTGGCGCCGGCATAGGCGAGGGCGGTGCGTGCCGCCTCCAGTTCGTGGCGGGCGATGTCGACGGCGAAGCGGGCCGACCGCGCCCGGGCGCGGCTGCTGTGCATGCGGGTCAAGGCCACGTCTTCTTCCTCTTGGGAGGCGCACTGCACCTTGCACAGGTCGACGGTGCGTTGATACTCCCGCTGGGCCAGTTCCGCTTCCGCCTGGGCGGCGGCGGTCTCCTCGCGGGCGGCCGCGAAAGCGGCCTTGGCGGCCTCGACGCGAGCCTTTGCTGCGGCACGGCTGCGTGGGTCAAGCATAGCCGAGGGCAGCGGTTCCAGCTGGACCAGGCCCTGGCCCTGTTCGATGCCATCGCCCACCTCCAGCTCGATGCGGCGGGCATAGGCGGCCACCGGCGCCGAGATGACATAACGGTCGATGATACGGGTCCTGCCTTCTTCCTCGATGGCGACGCGCAGCGGCCCCCGTTCCACCGTGGCCACATCCACCCGTTGCGGGGCGGGGCTGAAGCCGTAGACGAGGGCGGCGACGATGGCGATAGCTACGACTGCGATGCCGATGATTCTGCGCCGGTGCATGCCTTACTCCTTGGTCTTCAAAACGCCGATCAGGTCCAGTTTATCCAATTGCCGCCGCACCAGCAGTCCCGAGAGCAGTGATGAGACCAGCACCACCGTGGCGGCGAAGGCGTAGGTGCTGCTTTGGATGATCACCGGCACGCGATAGAGTTCCGACTGCAGGCCGGCGGCGATGCTGTAACAGAGCCCGTAGCCGATGGCCAGGCCCAGGGGGATGGCGACCAGGGTCAGCAGCGCCAGCTCGCCCAGCAGGATATAGGAGATCTCGGCACGGGTCATGCCCAGCACGCGCAGGCTGGCCAGTTCGCGGCCGCGCTCGGTGAGCTCGATGCGGGCGCTGTTGTAGACCACGCCGAAACTGATGATGACGGCGAACACGGTGGCGACGGTGGTGATGAAGATCATGGTCTGGTCCATGGTGCGGTTGAAATTGTCGATTTCGACCTGGCGTTGCAGGGTACTGGCGACGCGCGGGATCTGTTTCAGCTTGGCAAAGATGGCGGCGATGGCGGACGAGTCAACGGCCAGATAGGCACCGCTGATGGCGCGGCCCTCTTTCATCAGCCGGTTGAGGGCCTCGATATCCATGTAGGCGCGGGTGCCGAGATACTCCTTTACCAGTGCCACTACCGGCAACCGTTTGACGGGGCGGTTGCCCTCCATGATCTCGACGCTAAGTGTATCGCCCGCCTTTACCCCCAGCATCTGGCCGAGAAAGTCGGTCATGACGATGCCTTCACGCGGTAGCTTGACGAATTCCAGCTCGGTGTTCAGCAGGCGGCGCAGGTCGCCTTGGGGGTCGAAGCCGAAGATGGCGGTACGGTGACTGCGGTGTTCATGGCGCAGTTTCACCGGCAACATGCGGAACACCTCCACATGTTCTACTCCCGGCATGCGTTGCAGATTGTGTTTGGCGCGCTGGGAGGTGGGGTCGTTGAAGACCACGGTGAGATCCTGGCGTTGCGACAGGCCGTAGTGCAGATCCATCATGTAGCTGACCGTATCCTGCTGAAACTGGCCGGTCATGTTGATGCCGCCGGCGAAGGCGATGCCGATGACGGTGAGTAGGGATTTGATCGGCCGCCGCTCGATGTGGCGCAGAATCATGCGGTTGGGTTGGGAGAGCCAGCGCTGCAGGCCGAACCGCTCCAGCCAGGTCTGGTGATAGATGGCCGGCGGTGCCGGGCGCATGGCCGCCGCCGGTTGCAGTCTGGCTGCACCCCGCACGGCGAACAAGGTGCCGAGCAGGGCGGCGACCACGTTGCTGATGACCGCCTGACCCACCACGAGCGGCTGCAGGTCGTAGAGCAGGTAGGGGAAGCGGAAAAACTCCATGTAGATATTGCTCATGCCCTGGCCCAGCCATGTCCCCAGGGCGATGCCGACCAGGGCGCCGAGGAGGACGATGATCATAACTAATTTGAGATAGTGCCAGGCGATGGCTAGATTGCTGTAGCCGAAGGCCTTGAGGGCGGCGATCTGTTCGCGCTGGGTGGTGATCATGCGGCTGACCACCACGTTGAGCAGAAACACGGCGATGCCGAGAAAGATCACCGGGAACATGGTGGCATTCTGCTTGAGTTGCTTGAACTCTTCGTTGAGGAAGTTGTTGGAAAGCTGGTCGTCGCGGTCATAGGCGCCCAGGCCGCCGTAGGGTTTGAGCAGTTCGTCGAGCCGGTCGATGACGCCGGCCGGTTTGGCCCAGTCACGCAGGCTCAGCACCACATCATTGAAGGCGCCTTCCATATCGAAGGCATTGGCCACCGCCTCGCGCCCCATCCATAGAATGCCGTAGCGCTCATAGTCGGGCCAGGCGCTGCCGGGGCGCAGCTGGTAGATGTATTCGGGCGAGATGGCGGCGCCGACGATGGTGAGCTGTTTGAGGCGGCCGTTGATGATGGCGCCGAAGCCGTCGCCCGGCTGAAAGCCGTGCGCCTTGGCGAAGGACTCGCTGACGATCACTTCGTCGTCGCGTTCCGGACGTAACAACCGCCCCTGGGTGAGAAACAGTTTGTTAAAGCGCGGTTCGCCCTGTGCCGGGATGGAGACCAGTCGTCCGGTGGTCGGCTCGTTATAGCCCTCGATGTCGAGATTGACGTCGGCCACCACGCGGGTCTCCACATCCGCCACACCGGGGATCTCGAGAATGCGCTCACGCAGGCTCAGCGGCGCCCGCTTGAGCGAAGAGAACACTTCGGGAAAGCGATAGTCCTGATAAAAACTGGCGCGTGTCAGTTTGAGCGAATCCAGCGTGCTCTGCATCATGATGAAGGTGGCGATGCCGCAGGCAATGACCAGGCTGATGGCGCTGGCCTGACCCTTCAGCTGCCACAGGTCACGCCACAGTTTGCGGTTCAGGGCACGCATGTCACCAGCTGATCTCCTCGGGCGGAAGTTTGTGTTCGTTGATGTCGACTGCGCTGATTTCGCCGCCGCTGAGATGGATCACCCGGTCGGCCATGCCGGAGATGGCGGCGTTGTGGGTGATCACGGCGGTGGTGGTGCCCAGCTCGCGGTTGATGCGTTCGATCACCTGCAGCACCAGGATGCCGGTCTTCACATCCAGCGCCCCGGTGGGTTCGTCGCACAGCAACACCTCGGGACGTTTGGCCACGGCGCGGGCGATGGCGACGCGCTGCTGTTCACCGCCGGAGAGCTGAGCCGGGAAGTGGTCCATGCGCGACTCCAATCCCACCAGTTTCAAGGCCTCTTCAGGCGCCATTGGGTTCCGGGCGATCTCGGTAACCAGGGCCACATTCTCGCGTGCCGTCAGGCTGGGGATGAGATTGTAGAACTGAAAGACAAACCCTACATGCTCGCGGCGGTAGCTTGTGAGGGCGTTGTCGTCGTACACGCTTAGGTCGTGATCGTGATACCGCACCGTGCCTTCAGAGGGTATATCGAGCCCGCCGAGAATATTGAGCAGAGTCGACTTGCCGCTGCCCGACGGACCGAGCAGTACCACGAACTCGCCCTCGTATAAATCGAGGTCCACCCTGTGCAGGGCCTGTACCTCTACTTCTCCCATCTGGTAGATCTTGGTGAGGCCGCGGGCCTGGAAGACAGAGGGATGGGTTGTGGTGTCGTTAGGCATGATGCATGCGGGATTGTGGTGGTATGAATTTAGTGTAGCGCATAGAGGATGGATATCGCGGCGGGACCTGGATGAGCGCGCGAAGAGATTGAGGGAGGAGGGGGGTACCGCCCCAGTAGATGGGATGGCCGATGAAGTGGTGGGCCCACCAGGACTCGAACCTGGGACCAATGGATTATGAGTCCACTGCTCTAACCAACTGAGCTATAGGCCCTGAGCATTGTCGCCTACGTTTAAGCCGCTATTCGTCCCTTGAGGACTCATCGCGGCTGGATTATGCCGCTCATCCTGAGCGGTCCAGCCCAGCCTTCCAGGCTGGTCGTTCGCCGAGCTGCGAATGTCCACCGGACATTCGATCTTGGCTCACCCACTGCTCTAACCAACTGAGCTATAGGCCCTTGATATGAAGGCCGGTAGTATAGCCTGCGCAACTGCTGCTCGCCAGCCTGATAAAAACACACCCGTCCCGACATTGCCGGACGGGTGTGTTGCGATGCCCTTTGGTTCAGTCTTGCAGGAAGCTGCGCAGCGTTTCCGAGCGGCTGGGGTGGCGCAGTTTGCGCAGGGCCTTGGCTTCGATCTGACGGATGCGTTCGCGGGTGACGTCGAATTGTTTGCCGACCTCTTCCAGGGTGTGGTCGGTGTTCATGTCGATGCCGAAGCGCATGCGCAGGACCTTGGCCTCGCGGGCGGTGAGGCTTTCCAGTACGCCGGTGGTCGCTTCCTTCAGGCCTTCGAAGGTGGCCGAATCCGGCGGCGCCAGGACGCTGGTGTCTTCGATGAAGTCGCCCAGGCTGGAGTCTTCGTCGTCGCCGATGGGTGTTTCCATGGAGATGGGTTCCTTGGCGATCTTGAGGACTTTGCGGATCTTGTCTTCCGGCATTTCCATGCGTTCGGCCAGTTCTTCGGGCGTGGCTTAGCGGCCCATTTCCTGCAGCATCTGGCGCGAGAT
>JASBUE010000315.1 GCA_030148045.1 Candidatus Tenderia sp. | reverse complement strand
ATCGGCCAATTGATCACGGTGGAGCCGGCGGTGAATCTGCTGCGTGTTCAGGGGCTGGTGTCCCCCTCCTGCCCGTGGCTGTTGTGACTGGGTACGGCGGACGAGATCGTCCCCTGCGACAAGGTGCGGGAATGGGTGGGCAGGTTGGCCGCGCCGCCGGAGACGGTCTACTTCGAGGGGGCCGGCCACTTTCTTCATGGCCGGCTGCTGGAGCTGCGCCGCACCGTGGTTGAGAGGCTCTCAAGCGGGGCGGCGTGACGTTAACCCAGGCTAAGCCGCCAGGCGGCGCACCATCTCGTTCAGGTTGGTATCACTCTCGATCAGCTGGGTCATTACCCGGATGACCTGCTGCGCCTCCAGCCCCAGGGCCTGCATGAGCTCTCCGGGGAGCTGATCATCCTTGACTTCGCCGGCTTCATAGGCCTCCAGCAGATGATCGCTCAACTGCGTCATATTCACGTAGACCGAATAGGGGCCGGTATACTGCTCATGATGGTGTTCGCGTGTCGACAGCACCAGTTCCTGCGGCAGCCCCCAGGCCTTCAATAGCCAGTATCCCAGCTCGCCATGGGTGACGCCCAGATAATCCTTTTCGATCACGGTCAGCTGGTCGCGCCCCTGTTCGGCGACCCGTTTGCTCAGGCCGTCGAATTCATCGCGAAATAGATGGCCCAGCACCAGATAGCCGAAATCGTGCAATAGGCCAATCAGGTAACAGGTGCCCGGCCGGGGACGCCGGTCCTTGGGAATCTCCTTGCTCAACAGCTGCATCAGGGTGGCGCTGTAGACCGCGTGGCGCCAGTAGCGATCCAGCCCGAAGGGGCCTTGGCGCGGAATCTTGAAGGGCTTGGCCACCGCCAGTCCCAGGGCCAGGTTCATGACCATGTCGAAACCCAGCACCCGGGCGATGGCCGTCTGGATGGTGTCTACCCGTCCCTGGTAACCAAAATAGGGCGAATTGGCGTAGCGCATCACCTGGGCCGCCAGGCTCGGATCCTGTTCGATGAGCTGGGTCAGATCCTTCACTTCGGCATTGGGGTCGGCGCGCAGTGCGAAAATGCGCGTCGCCATCTCGGGCATGGGCGGCAGTTCGGTGGCCTGTTCCACCCGTTGACGAATCCTGGCGCCCAGATCACGACTCCAGGCGAGGTTGGCGATCTCTTCGCCGTCCTGCGCGCCGGCGGCGTCCAGCGGCTCGGCGAAGTCGCTGGCCAGCAGGGCGTTGGTCTGTAACAGCATGAAATTCTTACGCGACATCTTGATCAGCCGACTGTGATCACCGGCGACGATGTAGACCTCTTCCGGCGTCGACAGGGCGGCATCGATGACGGTGCGCAGACCGTAGGCGATGCCCACCGGCGGGATGTTGCCCGGCTGGCAGTCGGCAAACACCGACGACAGCTGGGTCTGGTAGGCGGGGCTGATATTGCGGTGCAGCAGTTTCGACAGGCGCTCGTAGTTCAGCTTGTGCGAGGCCGGCATTACCGCCATCATCAACCCGAAGGAATCGCGCATCACCACGGGATAATAGAGCGAACGCGGCGCAATATTCGCCAACGTGGCCGCCTGCATCGGCGATTCGAAATGCGGCACTTCCAGTATGGTGTAGACGATGTGCTTGCTGTCCAGGTACTGCTTGATCGTTTTTGCTATGGCCATGTCGGCTCTATTCACTCCCATGCGGCGTAACAACTCTTTATCGATTATAGGCTGGTCCACCCCTGGCCAGCGCTATCCCGTTAAAAATTCCACTTGCAACCCATTATAGGGCTTTCAGATTAAAAGGCGTAGGCAAGTGTTTGTTTTTTATTGAGCCCCACAGGGGGTTTCGACCGCAACGATCGCAACTTGAGAAAAACCGGCGAAAAAATGGGACGACGGACAAGACCGGCCATCTCTCTCGCCGTGAGCGCTTGAGACGGCTACCGGTCCGGCGCGGCGCAGACCTGTGCATAATCCTCGTAACCGGGGAAATCACCCTGATCACTGCAATAGCGGCAGGCGGGATTCTTGTTCAGCTTGAACTCGGAGAAGCTGCTGCGCAGGGCGTCGTAATAGAGCATCTTGCCCAGTAGCGGCTGGCCTATATTGAGCAGGATCTTGAGCACCTCGGTGGCCTGTAACAGCCCCATCACGCCGGGCAGGATGCCAAGCACGCCGATCTCGGAACAGGAAGGCGCCGAGCCGGGGGCAGGCGGGTTGGGGAACATGCAGCGGTAGCAGCCGCTCGGATTGTCCGGATGGCCGGGCCAGAAGACAGTCAGCTGGCCTTCGAAACGATACACCGCGGCATGTACATTGGGCTTGCCCAGCTTGACGCAGGCGTCATTGACCAGATAGCGGGTGGGCAGGTTGTCGGTGCCGTCCACAATCACGTCGTAGGCGGAGAAGATCTCCTCCACGTTGCTGCTGTCCAGATGGGTCTCGTAGCCCACCACCTTGACATCAGGATTCAACTGTTCGATGGCCTCACGCGCCGAAGCCACCTTGGGGGTGCCGACGCGCGCCTCGGTGTGGATGATCTGGCGCTGCAGATTGCTGCGGTCCACCACGTCGTGATCCACCAGACCGAGGGTGCCGACCCCGGCCGCAGCCAGGTAGTAGGCCGCCGGCGAACCCAGGCCGCCGGCACCGATCAGCAGCACCTTGCTGCCGAGCAGCTTCAGCTGGCCGGCCTCGCCCACCTCGGGCAATAGCAGGTGGCGCGAATAACGCTCCTTGGCATCGGCCGACAGGGCATGGGGGATTTCAAAATCCAGGCCCTGGTTCTTCCAGCGGTTGAAGCCGCCGGCCAGGGAACGCACGTCGCTGTAACCGAGCTGTTGCAGGGCCTCGGCGGCGAACAGGGAGCGCACACCGCCGGCGCACATCACCAGCAACGTCTTGTCCTTGTCCGGCACGTGCTCCTCGATACGCAGTTCCAGATAGCCGCGTCCCATGCGCAGGGAGCCGGCGGGTGTGCCGTTGGCGATCTCGTCCGCCTCGCGCACATCCACCAGCAGCGCGCCCTGGGCCAGCAGCGCCTGGGCCTGCTGCGGCTCGACCTCTGGAATGACAGACTTCAGTTCCGCCAGGCGGCGTTCCATTCCTTTCATCAATGCTCTCCTATTCAGACCATACTTTGACTATATCGACGGACTATTCTGCCAAGTTTAACCGGCCGTGGCTATTCGTCCCGCCGTTCCGCGTCTCGGGCGCAACGAAACCCCAGATCGACAAAGGTATAGGTGGGCCGCAGGTTGAAGCGATAGGCGGTGCGGTAGAAATGGTTGATCACATAATGACCCAGGCCGCCCCAGCCGCCGCCACGCACCACGCGCATCTTCTCGCCGAAGTCCGGGCTGCTGTAATCCGAGCCGGGGTAGGGCTGATACCAGTCGGCGGTCCACTCCATCACATTGCCGGCCATGTCGTGGACGCCGTAGGGGGAGACCCCGTCGGGATAGGTGCCCACCGGGGCTACGCCGAACTCCCAGCCGTCACCGGCGCCGATGTTGAGGCGGGTTTCGTCCCACTCGTCGCCCCAGGGATACTCAAGCCCGTCGGTACCGCGCGCGGCCTTCTCCCACTCCGCCTCGGTGGGCAGGCGCTTGCCTTGGGCGAGGCAGTAGTCGCGCGCCTGGAACCAGGTGACGCCGGTGACCGGCAGGTCGTCGAACTTGGCCTGATGGGCGACGATGGTGTCCAGCAGTTCATCGTATTCCATCTTGGTGGTGTCCATGTCCAGGCGAAAGGTGTCTGTCGCCAGCTTGCGCAGGGTGGGCAGATCGGCGAAACCGAGGATCTCGCGTGACAGCAGATAGCCGTTCTCCTTCCAGCCGTTGGGTACCCAGTAATTTTTCTCAATGACGAAATCACGGTAGGCGTCGTTGGTAACCTCGTATTTGTCGATCCAGAAGGCGTCAACCGTTCGCCGGTGCCGGGGGGTTTCATCCAGGTACCAGGGCTTGCTGGAACCGTACTCCCGGGCCTTGCCCTGGTCATCACGCAGCTCGCTGCCCATGATGAACGGTCCGGCCGGCACCAGCACCATCTCTTGGAGCCCCTCGGCCGCCATCGCTGCACCGCTCAAAACAGCAGCCAGCCACCATCCCGTCGCGCCCCGGATTACCTGCGCCATACCATTCCCTCTGTCGAAAATGCCATCATGGTATAGAATTTCAGCAACACCTACCAACAGGGATGTCATTATGCAAATAACCAGATTTATCGGCGCCGCTTGCGGTCTGGTACTGCTGAGCGGCTGTGCCAGCTTTCAGTTCGGCAGCAACTTCAATCTCACCCATTTCGCCGCCAACATCGAACACGGCGTCACCACCCAGGCGGAGGTGCAACAATGGCTCGGCGCGCCGCAGAATACCGGCGTGGTGGTCAATCGCGACGGCGAACAGCTGCAGCGCTGGCTTTACTATTACGGCAAGGGCAAGCTGGGCGACATGGGCAAGGCGCGTATGAAGACGCTGGAGGTGCAGTTCGACCGCGACGGCGTGGTGCGGGCCTACGACTGGGTGGGCGAATAAGGCAAAGGCGCATGATTAAAAAGATTCAGGTTCATGCCCCACGCCAGGGGCTGTTCATGATCAGCGACGAGATCGAGGCCGTGGTAGAGCAAAGCGGCGTACGCGAGGGCCTGTGCACCCTGTTCGTCCAGCATACCTCGGCCAGTCTGATCATCCAGGAGAACGCCGACCCCTCGGCGCGGCACGACCTGGAGCGCTGGCTCAATCGCCTGGTGCGGGAGGACGACCCGCTCTACACCCACACTACGGAGGGTTCGGACGACATGCCGGCCCACATCAAGTCGGTGCTTACCAGCACCAGTCTGAGCATTCCCGTGGCTCAGGGACGGCTGGCGCTGGGGACCTGGCAGGGCATCTACCTGTGGGAGCACCGCCACCACGGCGGGCGGCGCTCGATTGTGGTGCACGTTTCGGACTAGCCCGCATTTCTCACCACCGTCTCGTTACGAACGGTGGTGAGAATGGCTCAGCGCTGATTCAGCTGGCGCTCCACCACGGCTACGTCCTGCAGTTCCTGGGCCGAATAGATGTCGGTTAGCTCCAGCGGAAAACGGGGACTGCGGTGCGGCATCAACACCAGCTCGAGCAGGTCCAGATGCAGCTGGTTGGTCTTGTCGATGCCGTCCTGCGCCATGCGGTGCAGGGTCTTGCTGTAGCTGTAGCCGCTGCGGGCGAAGACCTCCTCGACAAAGCGCTTGCGCTGCTCGCCGGGCAGGTTCATGGGACTGGTGGAAAGCTTTTCGTTGGAGACGGCGGTATAGGAATCGGCCAGGGATTCCAGCACCGGTCGCTGGCCCAGCGGCGCGGCGGTGAGCTCGGCCGGTTCATTGCTGCAGCCCACCAGCCACAGGGTGGCCAGCAACAAGGCCGTGTGTATCGTCCGTGTCATCGTGCTCACTGTTCCTGTCCCTCCTGCTGACGCATCCAGCGACTGATCAGGTTGGCCAGTTCGTTATGGCCCTCCCTCTGGGCCACCATGCGCGGTGTCCAGCCATCCTCGGTTTCGGCCATCAGGTCGCCACCCGCCTCGACCAGCACCCGCAGCACCGCTTCATGGTTGCGTTGGGCGGCCCAGTGCAGCGCGGTCCAGCCGGACTTGTCGGCGTGGTTGACATTGGCGCCCTCGGCCAGCAGCAGCCTGACCACCTCCTCATGCCCCTTCATGGCGGCGCGCATCATGGGCGTCCAGCCGCTGTCGTCCTCGGCATCCACCTGGGCGCCGTTGTCGAGCAACAGTTTGACCAACTCCACGTGGCCCTGGCGCGCGGCGTGCATCAGCGCGGTCCAGCCGTAGTTGTTGCGTGCATTCACATCACTTCCCTGTGCCAGCATGGACTGCACCGCCGCGGTGTCCTCGTCCACCACCTTTTCCATGAGTGGAGTATTGTTGTCACAGGCCAGCAACAGTGCCGTCAGGGCGGCTAATGCCGCACACTTGAAAAAACTCCTCATACCGTTCCCCGGATTGCTTCAGCAAGAGGGGCTATTGTAACGCCTGGGAGGTGGCGGGAGTAATGCTATAATTTCATTACGCGTTTCCAGGAGTACCCGCCCATGGCCTTCAAATGCCCCCACTGCCGTGAAGAGACCCTGTCATTGAAGGACAAATACCGCCTCGGCTGGTGGATGACCGTCACCTGTCCCCATTGCGGCGGGCGCATCGCCGCCTTTCCCTGGACCCTGTTGCTGCTGACCATGGTCTACGTCTGGAACGTGCTGTGGTGGATCGGGCTGATCAACTTTAACGACAGCTACCACTACCTGATCTATCTGGCTATCTCCTGGGTGTTGCTCGACATGGTCAATCTCTACTTCATGCCGCTCGCCCGGCTCAGGAAAAAGGCCGGCCGCTAACCCTCATGGTGAGCATCCTGGCCATCGGCATTGCCACCCTCGACATCATCAACAGCGTCACCGCCTACCCGGCGGAGGATGATGAGGTGCGCGCCATCGGTCAGCGTCTCTGTCGTGGCGGCAACGCCACCAACACCCTCGCGGTATTGAGCCAACTGGGCCACCGGTGCCACTGGGCGGGGGTGCTGGTCGACGAACCCGACGTCCGCCACATCGAGGCCGACCTGGCGCACCACGACATCGACACGAGTGCCGTGATGCGCTTGAAGGAGGGCAAGGTGCCCACCTCTTACATCACCCACAGCCTGGCCACCGGCTCGCGCACCATCGTCCACTACCGCGACCTGGCCGAATACCCTTTCGAGCAGTTCAGACGACTCGATCTGGAGCGCTTCCACTGGCTCCACTTCGAGGGTCGTAACGTGGCTGAAACCCGCCAGATGCTGGCCTGGGCCAGGGCGCAGGCCCCCGAGCGGCCGCGCTCGCTGGAGATCGAAAAGGAGCACGACGGTATCGATGAGCTGTTCGCCCTGGCCGATGTGCTGCTGTTCTCGCGCCCCTTCGCCCGGCGCCGGGGCCATGAGACCGCCCTGTCGCTGCTGCAGGCGCTGCATC
>JASBUE010000313.1 GCA_030148045.1 Candidatus Tenderia sp. | reverse complement strand
GGCATGCTCACCAAGGTGCGCGCCGCCGAGCGCGCCGCCCGTTCCGGCGCCGCCACCCTGATCGCCGGCGGGCGCGAGCCCGAGGTGCTGCTGAAGATTGCTGACGGCGAACAAGTCGGCACCCTGTTGACGCCCGGCAGGCCGCCGCTGGTGGCGCGCAAGCAGTGGCTGGCCGGGCATCTGCAGACCCGCGGCCGCCTGGTGCTGGATGCGGGCGCGGTGCGGGTATTGCGCGAATCCGGCCGCAGTCTGCTGGCCGTCGGCGTGACGGCTGTGGAGGGCAGTTTCGGGCGCGGCGAGGTGGTGGCCTGCGTCGATCCACAAGGGTGCGAAGTGGCCCGCGGTCTGGTCAACTACAGCGCCGACGAGGCGCGCAAGATTAAAGGCCAGCCCAGCGAGCGTATCGAATCACTGCTGGGCTATGTGGACGAGCCGGAGCTGATTCATCGGGATAATCTGGTGGTTGTTTAGTCCGCCAATGAACGTGAATTTAACGCCGCCCCAGCCTCCCCCTTTCTTAAAGGGGGAATGAGGGGGATTCAACGGTCGGGGCTCTTAGCTTTAAATCTCCCCCAGCCCCTCTTTAGAAAAGAGGGAGGCATTATTTGTGCCCATTCATGCTGATTAGCGGACACAAAAAAGCCGGCGTTAAGCCGGCTTTCTCGATTACTTTCGTTCAGCGCTCAGGCCATGGCCTTGATGTGTGCATTCAAGCGGCTCTTGTGGCGGGCGGCCTTGTTGCCATGGATGATGCCCTTGCGCGCCATCTTGTCGATCATGGGCACGGCGGCGCTGTAGGCGGCCTGGGCGTCTTCCTTGTTGCCAGTTTCAATCGCCTTGACGGCGTTTTTGATGTGGGTGCGCATCTTGGAGCGCAGGGCGGCATTGTGTTGACGGCTTTTTTCAGCCTGGCGGGCACGCTTTCTCGCTTGTGCAGAGTTAGCCAAGGTAAGACTCCTCAAAAATCTGTTGTCGATCCGGCCACCGAAAGGCGGGGCCTCAAAGGCGCGTAAATATGCCTGATTGCAACGCCGATGTCAAATACAAGCTCAAAGTGTGTTTTGCTCTCAGACCGGGTAGAATCGCGAAGTTGCTGAGAACACAACAAAAATAGACAGTTATGAGCAAAAAGCTGGTCAAATCGACGGCCACCGTGAGCGGCATGACCCTGCTGTCGCGCATCTTTGGCTTCATCCGTGACATGGTGGTGGCACGGGTGTTCGGCGCCGGCTTGGGCACCGATGCCTTCTTTGTCGCCTTCAAGATCCCCAACTTCATGCGCCGCCTGTTCGCCGAGGGGGCCTTCTCCCAGTCCTTCGTGCCGGTGCTGTCGGATTACAAGACCCAACGTGAGCATGACGAGGTCAGGCGCCTGGTGGACGACGTGGCCGGCACCTTCGGTGCCGTGCTGCTGCTGATCACCGTCATCGGCATCCTGGCGGCGCCGGTATTGATTGCCATATTCGCGCCCGGCTTTCTCGACGACAGCGAAAAATACGATCTGGCCAGCGACATGCTCAGGTTCACCTTTCCCTATATTCTGTTCATCTCCCTCACCGCCTTCGCCGGCGGCATCCTCAACAGCTACGGCCGCTTCGGCGTGCCCTCCTTTACCCCCGTGTTGCTGAACCTGGTGCTGATCGGCTGCGCCCTGTGGCTGGCGCCGCGCATGGAGCAGCCCATCATGGCGCTGGCCTGGGGGGTGTTCGCCGCCGGGCTGGTGCAGCTGCTGTTCCAGCTGCCGTTTCTGGCCAAGTTGAAACTGCTGCCGCGGCCGCGCTTCGATCGTAAAAATGAAGGCGTGCAGAAGATCAAGACCCTCATGATCCCGGCCATCTTCGGCTCCTCGGTGGCGCAAATCAATCTGTTGCTGGATACTCTGATCGCCTCCTTCCTGGTCACCGGCAGCGTCTCCTGGCTCTATTTCTCCGACCGCCTGGTGGAGTTTCCGCTGGGGGTGTTCGGTATCGCCCTGGCCACGGTGATCCTGCCCAGTCTGTCGCGGCAGCACGCCGCCGCCTCGGCCGAGGCCTTCTCCCGCACCCTGGATTGGGCCCTGCGCTGGGTGCTGCTCATCGGCACCCCGGCCACCGTCGGGCTGTTCGTACTGGCCGGTCCCATGCTGACCACCCTGTTCCAGTACGGCGAATTCAGCCGGCATGACGCGGCGATGGCCACGCGCAGCCTGATGGCCTACGCCATCGGCCTGCAGGGCTTCATCCTGGTCAAGGTGTTGTCGCCCGGCTTTTTCGCGCGTCAGGACACCAAAACCCCGGTCAAGATCGGCGTCATCGCCATGGTCTCCAACATGGTGCTGAATGTGATCCTGGTGTTTCCCCTGGCCCATGCCGGGCTGGCGTTGGCGACCTCGCTGTCGGCTTTCATCAACGCCGGGCTGTTGTATCGCATCCTGCGTCGCGAGGGTGTCTATACCCCGGAAGCCGGTTGGTTGAAACTGCTGCTGCAGGTGCTGCTGGCCAATATCGTCATGGCGGCCGTGTTGTGGTGGGGCGCTGGCGAATTGCAGCAGTGGTTCGTCTGGGACGGTTTGACCCGCGCGCTGCAGCTGTTGCTGTGGATTGCGGTGGGGGCGGTGGTTTATTTCGTCGTATTGCTGCTCAGTGGCGTACGCTTTCGCCGTCTTTGGCAGCAGAAAGTCTAGGGCCTGTTGAGGTTTCATTTTCACCACTGTTGCGCCTGAAAAAGCGCCAATCAAGACGCGAGGAGAGAGGTTTGGTTATTCCAAATGAGCGAGAG
>JASBUE010000307.1 GCA_030148045.1 Candidatus Tenderia sp. | reverse complement strand
CGGCAGCGTCACCCTCCTCTCCTACGGCTACTGGATCCGGGAGAAGGGGTGGGAGGGACGCGAGCGCCTGGGGCTGGTCCGGACCGACCTGGGCGTGGCCTACCTGCTCACGGGGCTCTTCGGGCTGGCGGTCATCGTGCTGTCGGCGGCGATCCTCAGGACCATCAATTCGCCTTTCTTTGGCATGTCGCGTACGATCAGCGACATCAACCAGGCGGTATTCATGTTGGGCCTGAGCGGCATCAATTCCATCGTGTCCAGTTATGTGGTTCGCACCGTCTTCACGGGTAATGCCTGTATTTCTCTGGAGCGTTTTTGGGATACCGCCACCGATGTGGCCAATGTCATGCTTCACATTGGCAACAGTCTCAAGAATACAATCCCGATGGAAGACCTCTACGCCATCGGCCTGTTTCATGATAGCGGCATTCCTGCCATGGCGATGAAATTCAGTGATTACCGTGACACCCTTATCCGGGGTAATGACCCCGACATTCCCGAGACACTCATCGAGCTGGAAGAGGCCAGATATAATACCAATCATGCGGTGATTGGTTATTATATCGCGACTTCCTGGAATCTGCCGCGAAGTATCTGCAATATCATCCTGCAACACCACAGCACCGATTTTCTCAAGCACATGCGTGGCACCCAGGATGAGTTGTCCTGGGCGGTGCTTAAAATGGCCGAGAGCATCATTGATCGTCATCGCCGATTCAGTGACACGCCGGATTGGAAACGGGTCCACGAACAGGCCCTGGATGTCCTGGGACTCACAAGTCTCGACTACGCCGATCTGGAAGATGACATCAGTGAAATACTGGGATAGTCGTCCCCGCAACAAGCCCAGGATTAAGGAAAGCGAGGGACTCTCTATCGAAGCGTGGGTCAAAACACCCGATGAGATTATCGTCTTGCTGGATTTTGATACCTAATCCCCCCTCGCGCCTCAACAGCCCCGCTCCTGTCCCGCGGCGTCGTAAACACTGAAGCACTGGCTGCATCCCTTATCCAGACCGCAATCGTAATAGAGGGCCTTCAGTATAAAACCGGTGGAAGGCTGGAGGTAACTCCCTCCCAATAGGATGCCTTATGTAGCACCACCGAGCAGGCGATGCGGAGCATACTGCAGATAAAGGCCCGAGGGTAATGCCGTCTGCGGCCTTTGGATACAACCGGGTCAGAGTGGCTGTCGTCAATATCGACCTCCTGTTACTCAGCCAAGTGGGCATTCTGATTCAATTCCGCTCTGCCGGCATTGAGCTTTTTCAATGTCATGCGGATTAAATTCTGCAATGCTGTTGCGAGATCAATCACAAAGACACCACTTTGAATCACAAAGGGGCGAGGTAATGTCCGAGTATACAATCAGCATACTGGTGTGGATCGCCTTGCTTGTCGCCGCCATGCCTTATGTCAACCGCATCCGCCATCCCGATCAGAAACCGGTGGCCGCCTACTTGATCTTTTTGTTCATGTTTCTGATCGTGTCGGCGGTGCTTTATGGTGTGCTTGGCTGGCTGGCGTCCGCTATCGGTCTGGCACTTTTGTTCGGTGAGGTCATGGGCACCATCACCTTCCTGGCCCTGATATTTATTCCGGCCTTTCTGATGGCGCGCTGGCTGGCCCGCAAACCACCGTGGCGTAGCCGCGTGCCGCCGTAAGGAGCGGCACTTCCAGCCGGCTGGCCGATATCGGATTCAAGGGTTTTCTGTGCCGATCTATTTTGTTGCCGTAGCGATTCTGTGCATCTCATGACGTCTCCAGGTATTCCTTCAGCACCACGGCGTTGTTACGCTGTTTGTCACGGGCGCCGAAGACCAGCGTGACGCGCCCTTCGTCAACCAGCCGGCGCAGGGGTTGCAGCGATTCGGACATTTCATCCAGCTCTTCGCGATAACGTCGTCTGAACTGTTGCCAGCGCGACGGATCGTGGCCATACAAGCGGCGCAGCTCATCGGAGGGGGCAACCTCTCGAAACCAGTAATCGATGGCCGCCCGCTCCCTGGAGACAGCACGCGGCCATACGCGGTCAACCAGCACCCGCGTGCCGTCATTGCTCTCCGGTGTTTCATAGGCCCGTTTCAGCCAGATCTGCATGGCGCCCCCCCTTTTATCGTGCATTCAACCTAATCCCGCTATTTCGGCCGTGCATTGATATTTTTCAATACCACACGCCCATGAAGTCGGTATGCTGATGGACAAATCCATCAACCATGCCGCCGCTACCATACAGCGTAATCGAACACCTCAGGAGTTGCATTATGGAAACAGCCACCGACATCCCGGCAGACCGCGAATGGTGCTTGTCCCCCAAATGGATACGCGGCGTTGCCAACGGCCACACGATTGTGGATACCCGTCGCGCCATGATCCTACGCCAGGACGGTCGTCCGCCGGTCTATTGCTTTCCGCCGCAGGATGTGAACATGGCGTATCTGAAACCCTCGCCGCAGCAAAGCAGACAGCGACGCTACTGGGATATGGCCGGCGGCCAAAGACGCGCCGCCTGGGAGATTCCGGACGCCGTCATGACCAGTCCCGATGCAGCCGCTTACCTGGTCTTTGATTGGGCCGCCATGGATGCCTGGTTCGAGGAGGACGAAGAGGTGCTCGTGCACCCCCGCGATCCCCGCGTGCGATTGGATATTTTACACAGCAGCCGTCATATCAGGATCGAGATACTGGACGAGACGGTGGCCGAGAGCCGCAACCCAGTGCTGCTGTTCGAAACCGGCCTACCGGTACGCTATTACATTCCCAAGACCGAGGTACGTCTTGATTTGCTCGAGCCAAGTCAACACCTGACCCGCTGCCCCTACAAGGGCGAGGCCCACTACTATTCCGTGAAAATCGGTGACCGATACGCCGAAAACATCGCCTGGTACTATCGCTATCCGACCGCTGAGTCTCTCAAGATCGCCTCCCTGATCGCTTTCTATGACGAACAGGTCGATGCGCTCTATGTCGATGGTGAACGGATGAAATAAAGCATAAAAGAATTGTTTTCCAGGAGGAGCGACCCGTGCATGTGATCGTCAACAGCAACCCTGAAAACAACCTTTTCCTGGTAAAACCAACCCCGGCCAGCGCGACTTATGGAGTTCACCGCTTGTCCGGCATCTCCGTGCGGGACACGCTATATAAATACATCCCTGTATGCTCGACGGCCGCGTCCATGCGGCCGACGGTCCTGCATGGAGATACCAGACAAGCGGCGCCCGGATGTACAAGTCAGACTCTCAGGCTACGGTCATCGCCCAGCGACTCAAGCCAACGGCCGTAGATCAGGTCGGCGGCTTGGTGCAATCGGGCGATGCGCTTATCGAGATTGGAACAGATCGCCTCGGGGCCCTGGACTATCTCGTTCCAGTTGATCGCCAGATCACCGTGCACATGGGGGTCTTCGCGAGGGTGGGACACTTCCGGCGCATATTCGGTCAGCCACGTCCTGATTATTTCCGCCGTAGCTTCCAGGTGCCCCTGGAATGCCAGGGTATTGCCCAGCACAAAGGCCTCGTTGGCGTCCCACTCGCTTTTGAACAGACGTGTTGCCCCGGCGGGGATATCGAAGCTCTGCAGGTGCCATTTGAATACCTCGAGCCAGTCGGGGATTCCCTCCAGCCACGGCGCCCCCCTGTCGTCGTCCCGGATGGGGTATGTATCGAACCAGCCGATCTGCTTGACGCTGTTGCGCACCACCATGGACCCCAGCGCGGTGGCAATCAATTCGGCACCAAAACTATGGCCAAGCACCGGGATATCGGCATCGACGGCCCGCCTGATCAATCCCAGCTCATGCGTCATCCACGGCTGACGGTCGGCATCGTGGATATCAAACGGGCCGCCGAAGATAGCCAGCGCGGCGAACTCCCTGCCTGCGGGCACCGGATCGGCCGGCGTCACCCGATGGCTGAAAAAGGGAATGCCATGACG
>JASBUE010000286.1 GCA_030148045.1 Candidatus Tenderia sp. | reverse complement strand
ATGCGGGGGGAAAGCGGCGTCATACCCGCCATCCAATCGGATGATCACAGTGACATTATCGCCTTCACCCCGATCAGCGGCTCGCCACCTTGGGGACTGGCGCTCAGCGTCAATGCAGACGAATTCTACGCCCCGCTGCGTAAACAGGCGGTTTCGATAGGGGTTATCGCGGCGACCCTGGCGCTGGTCGCCATCGCGCTGATCATCAATGTGCTCCGGCCGCTGACCGGCCGCATCTTGATTCACGCCAATGAACTGGAACAGCAGGTCTACCAAAACACGGTCGATCTGCAACGCAGCAACCGGGCCCTGTCGGCCATCAGCGCTTGCAGCAATGCCCTGGTTCACGCCCGCGACGAGATGGAATTGTTGCAGGAGATCTGCAACATCATCGTCAGCGTCGGCAGCTATCGCCTGGCCTGGATCGGCTATGCCCAGGACGATGAAAACAAGTCCGTCCTGACAGTGGCCCAAGCGGGTTTCGAAGAAGGTTATCTGGAAACCGCCAGGCTCACCTGGTCCGAAGACGACCCCCGCGGCCGCGGCCCCGGCGGCACCTCCATCCGTAGCGGCGCTCCCAGCATCGTACGCGATGTGCTCAACGATGCCCGCTTCGAACCCTGGCGCGAGGAGGCCAGCAAACGCGGCTTCGCCTCGGTCATCGGGCTGCCGCTGACCTATGAAGAGAAGGCCTTCGGCACCCTGCTGATCTATTCCGCCGAACGCGATGCCTTTGATACCGAAGAGGTGCGCCTGCTGGCCGAGCTGGCCGACGACCTGGCCTACGGCATCATGATGCTGCGTACCCGCGATGAACGCCACTGGGCCGAACAGGAACTGATCGATTCGGAGGAACGCTGGCGCTCACTGACCGAAAACTCCCCGGATCACATCCTCACTCTCAACCCGGCCCTGCGCATTGAATTCGCCAACTACGCCTACCCCGGGCTGTCCATTGAAACCCTGATTGGCACTTCGATACTGGATTACATCGACAACCCCCTCAGACGCCGCGAAGTGAAAACCAAACTGGAAACCACCCTAAGGGAGGGCGTCTCCTGCAGCTACGAAAGCGAGTACATCACCCCTGCGGGCGACACCATCTATTATGAATCGCGGGTCGCGCCGCGCATCGTCGACGACGTCATCGTCGGCCTTACCCTGAGCGCCCGCGACATCACCCAGCGCAAAAAGATTGAGGCCAGGATCCAGCATCTGGCCTATCACGACGAATTGACCGACCTGCCCAACCGGCGCTTATTGATGGACCGGCTGGAACACACCCTCTCCATCGCCAGGCGCCACAACACCAATGGCGAGTTGCTGTTTCTCGATCTCGACCGTTTCAAGACCATCAACGACTCCCTTGGCCACGCCGTCGGCGACGCCATCCTCTGCGAAGTGGCCAAGCGGCTGAAGGAAAATGTGCGCACCGAGGACAGTGTCGCCCGGCTCGGCGGCGACGAGTTCATGGTGTTGCTGCCGGAGCTCAAAAACGACGAGAAAGGGGCCAGCTACGAAGCCAGCGCGGTGGCGGACAAACTGCGTCACAGCCTGTCGCAACCCTACTTTCTCAACGATCACCAGTACCACACCACCCCCAGCATCGGCATCGTCATCTTTCCCTTCGCCGACGAATCGGCCGACGACATACTCAAGCATGCCGACACCGCCATGTATCGCGCCAAGGCCGCCGGACGCGACCAGATCCGCTTCTATCGTCCCAGCATGCAGGAGGCCGTCGACCGGCGCCTGGCGCTGGAAAAGGATCTGCGCGCCGCGCTGCAGGACGAGGTGTTTCAGCTCCACTACCAGCCGCTGGTGAGCAATGACAAACGGGTGGTGGGGGCCGAGGCCCTGCTGCGCTGGCAGCATCCGCAGCGCGGCTGGATCTCGCCCGAGGAGTTCATCCCCGTGGCCGAAGAGACCGGCATGATCATGCCCCTGGGCGAGTGGGTGATGCAGCAGGCGATCGCCCGGCTGAAACAGTGGCAGACCCATCCCTGGGCACGGCAGACCGGCTTCATGGCGATCAATATCAGCGCACGCCAGTTTCACCAGCCCGACTTCGTCGCCAACATCACCCACGTGCTTCAGCGGCACGACGTCAAGCCGGATTATCTCAAACTGGAACTGACCGAAAGCCTGGTGATCGAGGACATCGTCGACACGGTGGCCAAGATGGAGGCGCTGCGGGAACTGGGGGTGCACATCGCCATCGACGACTTCGGCACCGGCTATTCATCCCTGGCCTACCTCAAGCGGCTGCCCATCGACCAGATCAAGATCGACAAATCCTTCGTCATCGATCTCACCAGCGACCGCAACGACGCCGCCATCGTCGAGACCATCATCTCGGTGGCGCGCCACCTGAGCCTGGGGGTGGTGGCCGAAGGGGTGGAAACTCAAGAGGTGTTGCGCGCACTCAAGCAAAACCAGTGTCATATCTTTCAGGGCTATTACTTCAGCCGGCCACTGCCGGGCGAGGCGTTCACGGCCTTTGTCGCAGGCAACCACGACCCTGCGCCGGCAAACGCTGCAAGCTAACTTTTTTGATCGGCCAGCGCCAGACGATACAGGATATTCTTTTTCACGCCGCTGATTTTCGCCGCCAGCGCCGCCGCCTGCTTGAGCGGCAGTTCCGTCATCAGGATGGCCAGCATCCGCTGCACGTCGGCACCTACCTCGCCGCTCGCCGCCTTCTCCGCCCCCCGCACCAATACCACAAACTCACCTTTGCGCTGATCCTCGTCCGCCTTCAGCCATGCCAGCAGGGCGGCGAGCCGGTCGCCGTGGACGGTCTCAAAACGCTTGGTCAGCTCCCGAGCGATCACCGCCTGGCGCGCATGGCCGAACACCTCGGCCATGTCGGCCAGGCTGCTTTCGATGCGGTGTGTGGACTCGTAAAAGATCAGCGTGCGGCTGTCGGCGGCCAGCGCCTCGAGACGCTGGCGCCGCGCCGCGGCCTTGGCCGGCAGGAAGTCCTCGAACACGAAACGGTCCGACGGCAGCCCCGACACCGACAGGGCGGCGATCAGGGCGCAGGCGCCGGGCACCGGCACCACCGCCAGCCCCGCCTGGCGCGCCGCCTGCACCAGGTGATAACCCGGATCGCTCACCAGCGGCGTACCGGCATCCGAGATCAGGGCGATGGACTCGCCCGCCTGCAGGCGCACCACCAGGCTGTCGCACAGCTGGCGCTCGTTATGCTCATGATAGGCCTGGCAGGGCGTGCGGATGCCGAAATGCTGCAGCAACTTGCCGCTGTGGCGGGTGTCCTCGGCGGCGATCAGGTCGACACCGTTCAACACCTAGACGGCGCGCGGCGTCATGTCGCCGAGGTTGCCGATGGGGGTGGCGACCAGATAGAGAATGCCTTGCGTTGCCATTGCCAGTACACTTAAGCGGGATTCAGACGACAGGGTAGCATGCCGTGATATACTTGGCAGGCTGTTTCCCGGCCAAACCCGACGCCTATTATTATATGATATGCCGCGCCCCGTAACACCAGCGAAACTCTTACCTATTTCCGTCGCATTGGCCGTCCTGCTTGGTGCCTGCGCCGTGCCGCAGCAGCAAGCCGTCACCGGGGACCAGGCGCTATCCAGCCAGCTGTTTGTAGAACAGGCGGAGGATTCCAGCGCCAAGGGCAATTACGTCATCGCCGCACAAAGTTACCTGGCCCTGGCCCAACAGAGCAGTGGCATGGAGCAGCAGCGGTACCTGCTCGCCGCCTCCGCCATCCTCACCCGTGGCCAGCACATCCAGCGCGCCCGGGCCACCATCGAGCGCATCGACCCAGGCCTGTTGCCGGCCAGTGAACAGATCCGCTACCGCTTCACCCGGGCGCGTCTCGCCCTGCTCGAACTTCAGCCCGAAGCGGCGCTGAACCACCTGCGCCTGGCGGAGACCGCCATCCCGGCCACCATGGCAGGTGAGTGGCACAGCCTGCGCGCCGAGGCCTACGCCATGACCGGCGACTACCTGGAGGCGGTACGCGAGCGGGTCATGCTGGAACGCAAGTTGAGCGACCCTGAAGAGATCCGCCGCAACCATCATCAGATCTGGGAGACCCTCAACCGGCTCAACAGCGATGCCCTGGCGACCCTGCGCAGCGCCCCGCCACCGGACATACTGAGCGGTTGGCTGGCGCTGGCGCAGATCCACCAGACCACCCTCGGCGACCCGGGGCAGCTGGAACGACGCCTGCAGGCGTGGCTGGATGACTATCCCGGCCACCCCGCCGCCGAACAGTTCATCGCCGAGCTGCTGATCTACCAGGACATCCAACTCGACCGCCCCGATCGCATTGCCCTGTTACTGCCGCTAAGTGGCAATTTCGCCGCCCCGGCCAAGGCCGTCAGGGACGGCTTTCTGGCCGCCTATTACCATCGCAATACCCCACGCCACGCCCCCGAGATTCGCATCTACGATACCAGCGACGATGTCGCCACCGGCCTGAAGGTGTATCAGCGCGCCATCGAGGAGGAAGCCGACTTTATCGTCGGTCCGCTGCACAAGCCCCTGGTGGAGGCACTGGCGCGACAGGCGCACCCCGTTCCCGACGAACTGGACGGCGCCCCCCCGGCACTCACGCCCCCCGGCCACGATCGCCAGGCAGAGTCCCGCCCCGAGCGCTTGTCCGTACCGACGCTGGCACTGAACTACCGCAGCGATGAAAGCCTGGTGGCGGAGAATTTCTACCAGTTCGGCCTGCTACCCGAGGACGAGGCGCGCCAGGTGGCCGAGCGCGCCTGGCTCGACGGGCACAACAAGGCGCTGATCCTGGCGCCGGAAGGGGAATGGGGCGAGCGCATGTACACCAGCTTCATCCGGCACTGGCAGCAGCTGGACGGCAAGGTGATCGAGGCGCAGCGCTACGATCCGTCGCGGCACGATTTCTCGCGCCCGGTGATCGAACTGCTGAACATCGACGACAGCCGCCAGCGCAGGCGCGAATTGGAACGGCTCACCGGGCTGGACCTCAAATTCGAGCCGCGCCGGCGTCAGGACGTGGACTTCATCTATCTCGCCGCCTTCCCCACCCAGGCGCGCCAGATCCGGCCGCAGCTGAAGTTCTATTACGCCGCCGAAATACCGGTCTACAGCTCCTCGCACGTCTACAGCGGCGAGGAGAACCCGAGCCAGGACCGCGACATGGACGGCATTATCTTCTGTGACATGCCCTGGGTTCTCAGCGACGCTGAAGGGCGTGAACCCGACTGGAAGATGTTCATCGATGTCTGGCACAGCGACGCCATTCCCTTTAAACGGCTCTATGCCCTGGGCATCGATGCCTATCGCCTGATCAGCCAGCTGAAGCGGATGCGCGACACCCCCCAGGCCCACCTCAACGCCGCCACCGGCAACCTTTACCTG
Source organism: Candidatus Tenderia sp. (assembly GCA_030148045.1). Classification (GTDB taxonomy): domain Bacteria; phylum Pseudomonadota; class Gammaproteobacteria; order Tenderiales; family Tenderiaceae; genus Tenderia. The sequence goes on along the minus strand of JASBUE010000286.1, from coordinate 4,055 downwards.
GACGAGTCCAACCGCATTCACCGCCAACTGCTGTGGGCCCGGTTCCGTGGTGGCAAGCCGGAACTGATCGAATCCACCCCGCTGACGCCGGACGAAGCCTCATGAGCCGCACGGCCAAACAGGCGGCCGGGGAGAACGCCGAGGCCCGGGCCTGTGATTATTTGCGGCAACAGGGGCTGCAACTACTGGAACGCAACTACCGCTGCCGCCAGGGCGAGATCGATCTGATCATGCGCCACGGCGATTACACCGTGTTTGTCGAGGTGCGCTACCGGCGCGACACCCGCTTCTGCTCCGGCGCCGAAACGGTGGACCGGCGCAAGCAGCAAAAACTGGTCAACGCCGCCTCGCACTACCTGCAGCGGCACCGCCGGCTGGCGCAACAACCGGCCCGTTTCGATGTCATATCCATGAGCCGCCAGGCCGATGCGGTGCATATCGAATGGATTCAGGATGCGTTTCAAACCGTGTAGCGCTACACTTCCACACTATCAAGATACGCATAGAGAAGGAATTGATAAATGGATGCAATTTCACGCATTCAACAGACGTTTCGGGACAGCGCCAATATCAAGCTCGAGGCGGCGACCGTGCTGGCGCCGGTCATCGATGCTGCCGCCTCGCTGCTGGTGCAGCAGCTACTCAACGGTCACAAGATCCTGAGCTGCGGCAACGGCGGTTCCGCCGCCGACGCCCAGCACTTCTCCTCGGAGCTGCTCAACCGCTTCGAGATGGAACGGCCGGGCCTGCCCGCCATCGCGCTGACCACCGACAGCTCGACGCTGACCTCCATCGCCAACGACTACCGCTATGAAGACGTGTTCGCCAAGCAGGTGTGCGCCCTGGGCCAGGCCGGCGACATCCTGCTGGCCATCTCCACCAGCGGCCGCTCGCCCAGCATCGCCAACGCCGTCTACGCCGCCCACGAGCGCGACATGCGGGTGATCGCACTGTCAGGCCGCGATGGCGGCGACCTGCCCAATCGCCTGAGCGAGGGGGACATCGAGATCCGTGTGCCCGACGCTTCCACCGCCCGTATCCAGGAGGTGCATCTGCTGGTGATTCACTGCCTGTGCGAACAAATCGACCTGCAGATTTTCGGCCAATAGGGAATAAGTGATGCTGCCACCGCTCCGCCTGATTCTTGTGATCTTGATCACCGTCGCGCTCTACGGCTGCGCCGCCGGCCCGGCTATCGTCGCCGGCGGGGCGGTGGTGGGCGCCGCCGCGGTGGACCGGCGCGACACCACCACCATGGTCGATGACAACACCATCGAACTCAAGATCAAGGCGGCCATCTACACCGACGACACCCTGAAACGGGATGTCCACGTCAATGTCACCAGCTATAACCGGGTGGTGCTGCTGACCGGCGAGACCCCCACCGCCGCCATGCGCGACAAGGTGGTGCACCACGCCCAGCAGGTGGACAAGGTCAAAAAGATCTACAACGAGACCATCGTCGCCCCGCCGTCCGAGTTCGCCTCGCGGCGCCAGGACACCTGGATCACCACCAAGGTCAAGTCCACCCTGCTCAACACCGAGGGCATCAAGGCCCTCAACATCAAGGTGGTAACCGAAAACCAGATCGTCTACCTCATGGGCCTGGTGACCCGCGCCGAGGGCGACATCGCCGCCGATAAGGCGCGCCAGGTCAAAGACATCAAACAGATCGTCAAGCTGTTCGAGTACATCCAGCCGCCCACCAAGTGACAGCGCAGTGAGCTTAGAAGCGAGCATCCTCACCCGCCTGGCCGAGATCTGCGGGGCGGACAACGTATTGAGCGAGCCCTCGGACTGCTGGCCCTACGGCTACGACAACAGTCGCCGCCAGGCCCTGCCCGAGGCGGTGGTGCTGGCCACCGACCACGACCGGATCCGCCAACTGATCCGGCTTTGTCACGAACACAGGATCCCGCTCATCGCCCGCGGCCGCGGCACCGGCACCACCGGCGCCACCGTGCCCATCCACGGCGGCATCGTGCTGTCGCTGGAGCGCATGACGCGCATCATCAAGATGGACCCCGCCAACCGCGTCATGGTGGTGGAGCCCGGCATCACCAACCAGCAAGTGCAGGACGCCGCCAAAGCGCACGGCTTCTTCTGGCCGCCCGACCCCACCAGCGCCGCTTTCTGCACCGTGGGCGGCAATCTGGCCTACAATTCGGCCGGGCCGCGCGCGGTCAAATACGGCACCACCCGCGACAACGTGCTGGGGCTGCGCGCCATCACCGGCGAGGGCCGCGAGATTCGCACCGGGGTCTACACCACCAAGGGCGTCGTGGGCTATGACCTGACGCGGCTGCTGATCGGCTCCGAGGGGACGCTGGCGGTGATCACCGAGGCCACCCTGAAACTGATCCCCCTGCCGGAGGCCAAGCGCACCCTGCAGGCGGTCTATCAAGATATCGCCAGCGCCGCGGCGGCGGTCTCGGCCATCATGGCCCAGCCGGTGATCCCCTGCACGCTGGAATTCATCGACGGCCAAGCCATCGAGATGATCCGCAGCTATTCCCAGGCCGAACTGCCGGAGGGGGCCGGCGCCATGCTGATGATCGAGGTGGACGGCCCCTTAGCGGGGCTGGAGCAGGCCGCCGAACGGGTGGCCGCGGCGGCACGTACCGAGGGTGTTATCGACGTCACCCTGGCCAAAACCGAGGAAGAGGTGCAGCGCCTGTGGGAGACGCGCAAGGCCCTGTCACCGGCGCTGCGCAACATCGCACCCAAGAAGATCAACGAGGACGTGGTGGTGCCGGTGTCGGAGATGCCCGCCCTGATCGACGGCCTGCAGGCGCTGTCACAAAAATACGGCGTCACCATCGTCAACTTCGGCCACGCCGGCAACGGCAACATCCACGTCAACCTGCTGGTCGATCCCGATGACCCCGGACAGATGGAGAATGCCGAACACTGCCTGGACGAGGTCTTCAGCCTGGTGCTGAAACTCAACGGCACCCTTTCCGGCGAACACGGCGTCGGCCTGGAAAAGCGCGATTTCGTGGCGCGCGAGATCGACGCCGCCACGCTGGAGCTGATGCGCCGCATCAAGGCCCAGTTCGACCCCCGCAACATCCTCAATCCGGACAAGACACTGCCGCCCGCCTGACCACCCGATCTGACGCCGATGGCGCTGCAGGAAGAGACACCTTCCAAAATCGCCGCCCCTACAGTTGCGCCGCACGTGACCGATATAAGCAGATAGGGATCTAAGACAGGAAACAACCATCAATGAAATCCTTTCTGACCATTCTTGGCTTCTTTTTCCTGGCCCTGGCAGTGCTGGGCGTCATCCTGCCGGTCATGCCGACCACCTGTTTCGTGTTGCTGGCAGCGGCCTGTTTCGCCAAATCCTCAGACCGTTTCTATGACTGGCTGCTAGCCAGCCGCGTCTTCGGCCCCATGATCCGGGACTGGCAGGCGACCCGCTCCATGCCCAGGCGGGCCAAATTCATGGCCATCACCAGCATCCTGTGCGCCGGCGCCGTCTCCATCGCCGTGCTCGATTCCGGCACCCTCCAGCTGCTGGTGATCGCCCTGCTGTTGGTCCCGATCGGGATCATCCTGAAACTGCCAACCAGCGAAGATCTGGCGCCGGCCAATCCGATTGGCGCTCACAACAACTCAAGATAGATTTTTTCGTCCTCTTTGGCATGACAGCAGGCGATGATCTGGTCAAAGCGATCCTCGAAGGCCTGCATCTCGAGCACCGCGATCTTGGCCGCCGCCGCCCCGGGATAACCGTAGACACCGGTGCTGATACACGGAAAGGCGATGCTGCGCAGGTCGTGAGCCAGGGCCAGCCTGAAACTCTCCCGATAACAGCTGCGCAGCAGCTCCGCCTCACCCCGGTAGCCGCCCCCCCACACGGGACCGACGGTGTGGATCACATAGCGGGCCGGCAAGTGAAATCCCGGTGTCAGGCGCGCCTCGCCGGTGGGGCAGCCGCCCAGGCGCCGACAGGCCTCGTTCAACTCGTGGCCGGCCGCGCGGCGAATGGCGCCGTCCACCCCGCCGCCCGGCCGCAACGCCGCGTTGGCGGCGTTGACGATGGCATC
>JASBUE010000273.1 GCA_030148045.1 Candidatus Tenderia sp. | reverse complement strand
AGCAGGGTGTCGGCACCCACCTTTTCCGCTTTCATCAACAGGCCGCCGGTGCCGTTGACGGTAGCACCGATGAGCCGTTCGCCGGTGCTCTTATGCACCGGCATCGGTTCGCCGGTGACCATGGATTCATCCACGCTGCTGTCGCCCTCCAGCACCTCGCCGTCCACCGGCACCTTCTCGCCGGGACGGATGCGCAACACATCGCCGACCTGCACATGTTCCAGGGGAATATCCTCTTCCGCGCCGTCATCACGCACGATGCGCGCGGTCTTCGGCGCCAGGCCGAGCAAGAGCTTGATCGCCGCGTTGGTCTGGCTGCGCGCCCGCAGCTCCAGCACCTGCCCCAGCAGGATCAAGGCGGTAATGACCGCCGCGGCCTCGAAGTAGACCGGCACCACGCCCACTTCATTGAACACCGTCTCGGGGAAGATGCCGGGGAACAGCACCGCCACCACGCTGTAGGTCCAGGCCACGGACACACCCAGGCCGATCAGGGTGAACATGTTGAGGTTGCGCGTGATCACGGATTGCACCGCGCGCACGTAGAATATCCAGCCGCCCCAGACCACCGCCGGGCTGGCCAGGATCAGTTCGAACCACTGCCGTAGCCTGGGATCGATGATCTCCGCCATCCGCTCGGGCCAGAACTCCGCCGCCATGGCGCTGATCAGCACCGGGATGGCGAGGATGGCGCTGACCCAGAAGCGACGGCTCATGTCACGCAGCTCGGCGTTGTCCTCCTCCGCCTCGATCGTGCGCGGCTCCAGGGCCATGCCGCACTTGGGGCAGTTGCCGGGATGGTCCTGCACGATCTCCGGGTGCATGGGGCAGGTGTATTCGGTCTTGGTGGTCGGGGCGGGCACGCCCTTTGGCTCCAGCGCCATACCGCACTTGGGGCAGCTGCCCGGTCCCCGCTGCTCGATTTCCGGATGCATGGGGCAGGTATAGAGGGCGGCGGCCGTATCTTGCCCGGCCGCCGGTGTATGGCCATCATGCCGAGCGCCACCGCAACAGGCGTGATCGGGTTTTGCATCGGCTTGCAGATATTTCTGCGGCGCGGCCTTGAACTTGTGCAGGCAGGTCTCGCTGCAAAAGCGATAGCGCCGGCCATCGTGCTCGGTGGCGTACTCCGATGTTTCCGAGACACTCATCCCGCAGACCGGGTCTTTTTCCGCCATCACTTCACCCTCGCTTGCATCCTGCATCCGCCTATCCTTCTTGCTGTTACCGCTTCATTCCGCCCCGGCCGTCACGCTGTTGTTGCATCATCCGCTCCATCATCTGTTCCATCATGCCCTGCATCATGTCCATGCGTTTCTCCATCATCTGCTGGCGCTGTTCCATGGACATGCCGGCTGCCTCGTCATCGTTTTTCATGCCCATGGAACCACCGCCCTGCTTCATCATGCCTTTATTCATCTTACCCATCATCTCGTGCATCTTTTCCATGTGCGCCTGCATCAGGCGCTGGCGCTCCTTGGGGTCGTCGGTGTTGCGGATGCGGTCCATCATCTGCTGCATCTCATCCATACGCTGCTGCATCCCCTCCATGTCCATCATGCCCATACCCTGTCCCATCTCCTGGCCTTTGCCCGCCGCCTTGTCCGAGTGGTGGCGGTCATCGGCGTAGGCGCCGGAAACGGTCAGGGCAATACCCAAAATCAAAGGTGTAATCATGTTCTTCATGGCAGTCTCCTTTTGTTGTGATTGAATCCGCCGCAGCGGGACAACTCCGTGTTCAGCACTTGCCTCACCGGCTTCCGGCCTGGGCCAGGTCGTTGAGGGTCCAGTCATGATCGAAATACTCGATGTCGGGTCGGTGCGCCTCCAGCCAGGCGCGCCGCTCGGCATCGAGATAGGGTTTGATAAAGCCTAGCACTCCACCGGAATGGTTTTCAAAGAGATCGGCATCCTTTTTCAGGATCCAGGAAAGTGTCACCGTTTCTGTCTCACGGTCCAGACTGAAACCCTTACCGGGATTGCGCAGGAACTCACGAATCATGGTGTCGAGCTGGGCGTCCAGGCGGTCGCCGTCGAAGGGTTCCGGGATGCGGTCGGGGCAACTCACCGCCGCGCAACTGACGGCGAAGATGATGCGCGGATCATCGAAGCGTTGCAACAACACCTCTTTTTCGATTTCGCTGAGACTGTAGCGGCGCCCGCCCACCTGGATGGCCTTTTTCGACCACGGGTGTTTGATCAGACTGATCTTGAAACTGGTGATGGAGTCGACCGGGTAGGCAGCGACCACCATTTTCATGGCGGTAAAGTTGTAGACATTGATCCAAAAGGCCTTGCGTGCGTCCGGGGTTTCGATTGTCGCGGGGTCGATCGCGTCGAGGGTGTCGGCAATGGTGTCCATCAGCGGTCCGGCCTAGCGCTGCATGGCGGCGTAGTCGAAGACCGTGGTCTAGATGCCGTTGATGGTCACCGCCGGGCGCCAGTATTCATCGAGCAACTGCCCATACAATCCATTGAACCGGCCGAGCTCTCCGGCCGGGACGGGACCGGCGGCGGCCAAGGCGACCATCGCTAACACCATCCGTAACATGTCACCCCTTCGTGCCATACGGCAAACGGTTGAGTTTAGAACCTGTGGGCAACCCCAAGGTCAAGCCCTCGCCGGCAACATCCGCCACCGCCTCGATCAAATGGCAGATGGAATCGCCGTCGGGCGACTTGTCTGGCAGCGTCTGCCAGAGCTGCAGCGCCGCTTCCATACGCGCCTGCAGCGCGGCCAGCGCCTGCAAGTTGCGCCTGTTTTGCTCGGTTTTCGCCTGAACGATATCGCGCACCTCGGGACACGGCGATCTGCCCTTGTCCGCCTGCGCCAGGATCCCCCCGATTTCGGTCAGCGTGAAGCCGAGCTGTTGCGCCCGGCGGATAAAACGCACGCGGGCGATATCCGCTGCGCGATAGAGTTTGTAACCGTTGCTGGAATCCCGTTCGGGCCGCAGCAGCCCCTTGTCGGTATAGTGGCGAACGGCATCGGCGGTCACGGCGCAGCGCCGGGCCAATTCGCTGACTTTCAGCCCCCCCTCGTTCACTGCGGCAGCACCGCCATCTGATGGGCCACGCCACGGCCGATATCGATCTCGGCGATGACCTGCAACGTTGTTGGATTCAGCACCCAGATTTTCGGGACCTTGCGGCTGGAGACATAGAGCTTGCCGACCTCATCGACATAGTCGACGTGATAGGGCGCGGGTTGCAGATCGATCGTTGTGCTGCCGTGGTCGCTCAGATCGAATCTGACCAGTTTGCGATCGCCCTTGCTGGACGCGAATAGCCAGCGCCCGTCGGCGGAGACATCGATGCCGTGGGGCGTATCACCCACCTCGAGCCTCCGGCTCACGACGCCGTTTTCCAGATCCACGACGGCAACCGATCCTGCGTCGACATCGACCACGAACAAGGTCGCACCGGCCGCAGACAAGGCCATGTGCTCCGGCTGCGTCCCCACCCTGATTTCACGCGTCACCGCCCAGGCGTCGGTATTGATCTCGCTCACCGAGCCGGCCCCCGCATTGGAGACATACAAGCGCCGGCCGTCGCGGCTAAATACCGCAAAGTTCGGCAGCGGACCTGTGCGGACGGTTTTTACAATCTCCATTTTCGTTAAATCGATAATCGATATCCCGCCGGCGCCCGAATGGACCGCGACGGCGTGCCGTCCGTCGGGTGATATCGCGGTGTGATGCGTCAGCCCGGGCATTGCGATACGGCGCACCACACGGCCGCGTTTGGGGTGGACGATGGCAAGATAACTCGGCGCCTTCATGGCGGCGTCGGCGCCGCCGGGATGATGGGCCGCATGCGCCGCTTCGCTCACCGCCTCGGGCTTATCAACCGAAGCGCCGCTCTCACCGGTCTCCACCGGCTGCATACTGCCGGCCACCAGATATTCACTATTGGGGCTGGCCGCCAGGCCGTGGGCATTCTCCAACTCATCGATACGGCCGATGATTGCGTCTGTTTCCAGGTCAATGATCACGATATCGTTGGCGTTGCCGGTGGGCACGTACATCAGGGGCGATGCCGTCGCCACCGTGGAAATCAATATGCAAACCGTCAATGCCACGAGCGTTTTCATCGCCGGCCCCCTATTTCTTTCCGCCAAACAGGTATTTCACCAAGGCCGCCAGCGCCAGCAATATCACCCCCCAGAAAAGCAGACTCAGCGCCCAGTGGCCGAAACCGAAGCCCCAGTGCCACTCTCCCATGTCATGCATCATAAAGTTGAACTCCCGGTTACCGTGCCTGTTCCGGACGCGCCGCCGTGCCTTGCCGTCTCATAGCATACAGGGATATATTCAACAGCGTGCTAGGGTGAGAGTTCAAGAATAAGCCTCTGCTCCATATCACCCCTCACCCCAACCCTCACCCCTCAAGGGGAGAGGGAGTAAAAGTCACATTGCCGCCTAAAGGCGTAGGATTTCAAATCCCCTATCGAAGACATTAAAAGTTATACCTCGTCACTGGTCGCTATGGTCCGGCTCCGAATCCGGTAAACCGTTTCCACCGGCAATACGGCGACAATGCCATCACCCTCGACGCCTACGTGGGCCGTCTCCATGATGGCGCGGGCGATGGCGTCCGCCTTTGTCTCGTGGGTAAATATTTCAATCCGGGCATGACTGACCATCCAGTCCTTGGAATAGAAGTCCGCGTATTCGCCGTAGCCCTTGACCTTGGTCACACTGACACCCTTTACGTCCATATCGCGCAGCTTACGCTCCACCTTTTCCAGGGCATCGGCCCGGATAATGGCCGTCACTTTTCTGAATTCCATGATTCCATCCTCGTAATCCACATCAATCAGCCTTACAGCGGTCGCTCACCGCCCACCCCCTTGACCCCATAGAGCGGTCATGCGGGACCCCGACTTACAGCCAGAAGCGCACGCCCGCCACCAGCGCCGCGTCATCCACTGCTTCGCCTTCCGCCCGGGAAAGATCGGCGCTGTCGCCGAAGCGGCGGAACCAGGTAACGCCCACGTAGGGCGCGAACTCGCGCCGGATTTCGTAGCGCAGGCGCAGACCCACTTGCACGGCGTTGAACCCTTGACCCACACCAAATTCCCGCACCTCGTTGAAGGCATACGAAGTTTCGAAGCGCGGCTGGAGGATCAGGCGTTGCGTCAGCAGCCAATCGTACTCCGCCTCGAGATCGGCGGACAGATCCACGCCCTCGCTGAGGCGCAGATTGGCATCGATCTCGAACCAGTACGGCGCCAGCCCCTGCACCCCGACCAGGGCCGAGGCGCGATCCTGGTCGGGCCCCGGACCGTAGGCGCGCTGGTAACCCAGCCCCGCCTGGAGATCCCAGAAGGGGGCGAAACGGTGGCTGTACTGGACATCGAAATTCTCCAGCTCACCGCCTGCGCCGCCGGAGACCACATCTTCGCCTTCGGTCTCGATCCACAGGCGATTGATGTCGCCGCCGTACCAGAACTGCGCGTCCCACAGCAGTGTGTCTTGGTTGTCGTTTTCCACGTATTCCAGCCGGTCCATCAGCAGCGCGGCATAGGGGGGGTTGTCGTGGATCGGCAAGGGCCAGCCGGGCTGCGCCTGCAGGCCGGTGCCGGCGGCCCACGCCGAAGCGCCCGCCGTGGACAACGCCAGCGCCAAGGCGCTCGCCGCCGGCGCCCGAAAAACTTCGAAATAATCACGCAACATCGTTTCACTCCCGTTCATAGTCAGACCACCGACACCACGCGGAACATGCCGGCCTTCATGTGATAGAGCAGATGGCAATGGAAGGCCCAGTCGCCCGGCGCGTCGGCGGTGATCTGCGCCGACAGCATCTCGCCCGGCTTGAGGCTGATGGTGTGCTTGCGCGGGCGGTACTTGCCGTGCCTGTTTTCCAGCTCCATCCACATGCCGTGCAGGTGGATGGGGTGGTCCATCATGGTGTCGTTGATCATGATCAGCCGCAGCCGCTCGCCATGCTGAAACACAATGGGGCCGTCCACCTCCGAGAACTTCTTGCCGTCGAAGGACCACATGTAGCGCTCCATGTTGCCGGTGAGGTGCAACTCGATTTCCCGTCCCGGCGCGCGCTGGTCGGGCCACGGCGCCAAGCTGCGCAAATCGTCATAGACCAGCACCTTGTGCCCGGCCGTGCTCGCCAGCCCCACGCCGGGGTCGTCCATGCGGTACTGCGGGTCCGTGGCCACCATGGCGGCACCGGGGCCGTGATTGTCCGGCCCGTGGACGACCTTGCGCCCGGCCAGCACCCAGTCACCCCTGGCCGTATCCATGCCGTGGGCCATGGCGGCGTCTTGGTTATGAGCCATATCCATGCCGCCCATCCCATGCCCCATGCCGAGAGACGCCAGCTCGCGTTCCACCGGTTGGGGCCGGGGCTCGGGCAGCGGCCCGCTCATGCCGGCGCGCGGGGCAAGCGTGGCGCGCACGAAGCCGGAACGGTCCATGGACTCGACAAAGATGGTGTAGGCGCGGTCCTCCTGCGGCTCGACGATCACGTCGTAGGTCTCGGCCACGCCGATGCGGAACTCGTCCACGGGCACAGGCTCCACGTTCTGGCCGTCGGCGGCCACCACGGTCATCTTCAGCCCCGGGATGCGCACGTCGAAGTAGCTCATGGCCGAACCATTGATCACCCGCAGCCGCACCTTCTCGCCCGGACGAAACAATCCGGTCCAGTTGGACTCCGAGGGCAGGCCGTTGATGAGGTAGGTGTATGCCGCGCCGGTGATATCGGCGATATCCCGCGAGCTCATGCGCATGCGGCCCCACATGCCACGCTCGGCCCAGGTCTGGTCCCAACCCTTTTCGGAGAGGTCGCTGAAGAAGTCGCCGACAGTGCGTTGCTGGTAGTTGTAGTAGCCCTCGCGCTTCTTGAGCCGCGACAGCACCCAGGCCGGGTCGTCGAAGGTCCAGTCGGACAGCATCACCACGTGGTCACGGTCGTAGTCGAAGGGTTCCGGCTCGGCCGGGTCGAGGATGAGCGGGGCATAGTGGCCGAGCTGTTCCTGCAGCCCGGAATGGCTGTGATACCAGTAGGTGCCGCTCTGTTCGACCGGGTAGCGGTACTCGAAGGTCTCGCCCGGCTTGATGCCGGCAAACGAGACACCGGGCACGCCGTCCATGGCATAGGGGAGCAAAATACCGTGCCAGTGGACCGAGGTGTCCTCGTCCAGGTAGTTGGTCACCCGGATGATTACATCCCGACCCTGTTTCATGCGGATCAGGGGGCCGGGAACGGAGCCGTTGAGGGTGATGGGGTTGGCGGGCCGCCCGCCGATGCTCATCGGCGTGCGGCGGATGGCCAAGTCGAAGATATCGGTGTTGCCGGAGATCCGCTTGTCGGCGGCGAGATTGCCGGTTTTCTGCCAGGCCCAGGCCGGCACCAGGGCGTCCAGCCCAGCCAGCAACCCCATCGCGGCGACGCCCTGGATAAAACGGCGGCGCGGCAGACTGGAAAATTCCTGGGCGTGAGGGTTCTGGTAATCTGGAGTTCTGTGTTTCATCCTTAAATCCGTCCTCTGGTCATGTTTGCGGCTGTTACATGGCCATCATAGTAGCTACCACCGACTGTCGCCAAGGTGACTAACAAATTACAATTTTGTAATTGCTTAGTCATTTTTATGGCAGGTAACATGGGTTAATCTGTTTCCAGGCGCAACATGACGGCCTGACGGACAAGGCGGGTAGGCAAGCAATGAAACTGTTAATCGTCGAAGATGAGGTCAAGACCGGCGAATACCTCAAACAAGGGCTGAGCGAGGCCGGCTTTGTCGTCGACCTGGCCCACAACGGCCTGGACGGCTATCATCTGGCGATGACGGAACGTTATGACCTTGTCATCCTCGATGTCATGCTCCCGGATGTGGACGGTTTGCGCATCCTGACCTCGCTGCGCGAGGCCGGCAAGGAGGTGCCGGTGCTGTTTCTCACCGCCCGCGACAGCGTCGATGACCGCGTCAAAGGCTTGGAGCTGGGGGCCGACGATTATCTGGTCAAGCCCTTTGTCTTCGCCGAGCTGCTGGCGCGGGTGCGCACCTTGTTGCGGCGCGGCGCCAACCACGCTGCGGAATCGGGCGTGGGCATCGCCGATCTGAAGCTGGACCTGGCGCGTCGCCGGGTCACGCGGGGCGGCCGGCGCATCCACCTGACCGCCAAGGAGTTCGCCCTGCTGGAACTGCTGGTGCGCCGCCAGGGCGAGGTGCTGCCCCGCTCCCTGATCGCCTCCCAGGTGTGGGACATGAACTTCGACAGCGATAGCAACGTCATCGATGTCGCCATCCGCCGCTTGCTCGCCAAAATCGACGACGATTTCGAAACCAAACTGATCCAGACGGTGCGCGGGATGGGATACATGATCGACATGCCGGACGGCCGTTTGTAAATGAGGCGACCGGCATCCCTGACGCTGCGGCTCACCGTGTTGTTCAGCGCCGTCGCCGCGGTGGTGTTCCTGGCCTTTGGCTGGGCCATCCTGCGCGCCCTCGACAACCATTTTTATTCGGGGGACATCAAGGAAATCGAGGAGATCGCCCAAGCGCTGGAACAATCGCTTACCACCCTCAAGTCTCGTGACGACCTCTCCCGTATCGAGCAGCGCTTCGACGATCTCCTGGTGGGACACCACGGCGCCTCGCTGCAAGTGATCGACGCCGCGGGCATCCCCCTTTATACAAGCCCCAGCCCCGACTTTTCATCGATTCCGCTGCCCGCCGACGAGCGGCTTTCACAGGGGGTGATCCGGGAGTGGCGCGACGCAAAAGACAACTACCGCGTCCTGATCCGCCGCATCGCGGCAAGCCAGCCGGACGCCACAGGCCCTTACACCATCCTTATCACCGTCGGCACCAATTACCATTTCAACTTTCTGCATAATTTTCAGCGCATCCTGTGGCCCATAATCCTCGGCGGCATTGCGGCGATGGGCGTGATGGGATGGCTGGTGGTGCAGCGGGGGCACCGGCCATTGCACCGTATCGTCGAGCAGATCAGCCGGATCAGCGCCGACAAACTGAGTTCGCGCCTGTCTGTCGAGGGCGTCCCGGCCGAGCTCATCGAGCTGCCGCAATCGTTCAACGAACTGCTGCAGCGGCTGGAGGAGTCGTTCACCCGGCTTAGCAACTTCTCCGCCGATATCGCCCACGAACTGCGCACCCCTGTCACCAACCTGATGACCCAGACCCAGGTCGCCCTCTCCCAGGGGCGTAGTGCAGAGGAGTACCGGGAGATACTCTACTCCAACATGGAAGAGTACGAACGCCTGGCGCAGATGATCGGCGACATGCTCTTCCTGGCCAAGGCCGACAACGGGCTCACCCCGCCCAACAGCGAAGACATCGACCTCGAAGACGAAGTACAAAAGCTGTTCGAGTACTACGAGGCCTGGGCGGAAGAACGCCGGGTATCATTGGTGCTGGCAGGCGGCGCCCGGATTCGGGGCGACCGCCTGATGCTGCGCCGCGCCCTCAGCAACCTGCTCTCCAACGCCATCCGCCATACCCCGCCGGGCGAACGGGTGAAGGTCACACTCAAACAAACCGCGGAGACCGCCCATATAGCGGTGGAGAACCCGGGAGCGCCCATCGCGCCCGAACATCTCGAAAAACTGTTCGACCGTTTCTACCGTGTCGACCCTTCGCGCCAACGCCGGGGAGAGGGGGCGGGGCTGGGCCTGGCCATCGCCAAATCAATCGTCGAGACGCACAGCGGCAAGATCGGCGTCAGTTCCGACAAAACGCGCACCCAATTTAGCCTCAGCCTGCCGCTTACGGCTGAAAAAAGGGGCTAAAGCCCCCCGACGCGGCCGGCTGGGCAAGCTCAGTCGTGATCATGGCCGTCGTCATGAGAGGCGGACATATCCATCTCCGTTGTCTCCAAATCCATCCCCGAGAAATCCATCTCTCCACTTGCATCCGGCGGCATTTCACCGGCATGGCCATCCGGCTCGTGGTGGGCATGGCCGGCGTCTTCATGACCGTGGCCGTCGTCGTGCCCGGCATCTTCGTGGGCATGTCCATCACCTTCCGCGTGCGCGCCATGGTCATGGGCGTCCGTCTGCGGCAGGGACATCACCCCCAAGCCGTAACGGTAGACCACTTCCCCGCCGTGCCAGGCGGTGCTGGCCAGCAGGCCGCCGGCCACGACGAACAGGGCGAGAAAGCCCCAGCCAAGCCGTTTCGCCTTGCGCTCGGCCACCACCGACCAGATCAACACGGGTATCAAGACGGCGACGGTGATCAGGGCCCAGTTGCGGTGCTCGGTCATCGCCGCATGCGAAGGGGTATCGTGTTCCACCGTGTTAAAGGCATACCAGCCGGCGGCCACGGTGAGCAGGGTAACGGCGGACCCTATCCACAAGTTCCATTTCGCCACCAGGCGCAGCTGCTCGCTGCCGACGACGGCGGCAACGACATATAGACCCAGTGAGACGCTGAGCAGCGCCACGGTGAAGTGGACAAAGATCGGGTGCCAGTTCGGGATGATTTCAATCATTACTTTACCTTTATCTTGTATGAGGCTATCGCTTCAGGACGGCCCATCAGTCAGCGGAATAATAGACGCCGCCCTTGTGCTTTTTCCCGTCGGCCGTCTTGAACAGGATCATCAGCTGGTGCCTGCCGCTATGCCCCAGGTCATAACCGGCCATAAACCAATCGCCCATCTTCATGGTCGGCTTGGTTTCGGATTCATCATTGGGATGCACGACCTTGGTGTTCATGACGATGTCCGTGAGCACCTCGCCATCCTTTTCCACCTTGATCATGAAATCATGGCTGCCACCCATCTGTTTTCCCGGCTTGGCCTTCATGACATGGAAACTGACCTGGTGGCCGTCGATCTCTTTCTTCACTAAGAACATCTGACCGCCACCCTGTTCCATGCCATGGCTGCCGCCGTTATCGTCCTGATCGTGGCCATGATCGTGTTTACCGCCGGCATACGCGGCGCCTGCCAACGTGAACGCACCAACCAAGGTGATTGCCATCAGACTCTTTTTCATTTCACTTCTCTCCTAGCTAAATAATAGTGCGCCCAGCGCACCGAACAGGTTAAAAAAACACAGATTTACCGCTTTCTTTCCAGCAGCTGCAGCACCAGACCGTAGATCACCGGCAACACCAGCAGGCAAAGCAGCGTGACACTGATCATGCCGCCCACCATGGGTGCGGCGATGCGCTGCATCACCTCGGAGCCGGTGCCCGACCCCCACATAATGGGCAACAGACCGGCGATAATGGCGGTGGCGGTCATGGCGATGGGACGGACACGCTCAGAGGTGCCCTCGTGTACCGCCTGCATGATCTGCTTGGCGCTCAACGCTCCGCCGCGCTCGCTGCGCATCCTGGCCACGGCCTGATCGATAAAGGTGAGCACCAGCACGCCGATCTCCGCGGCAACGCCCGCCATGGCGATGAAACCGACCGCCACCGCAACCGAAAGATTGAATCCCAACAGATAGACCAGCCAGAAACCGCCGATCAACCCAAAGGGGATAGAGAGCATCACCACCAGGGGTGCAGTAATGTTGCGGAAATTGAAATAGAGCAACAGGAAGATCACCAGCAAGGTGGCGGGGACCACGATGCGCAAGCGCTCCGCCGCCCGCTCCATGTATTCAAACTGACCGGACCAAACCAGGGTATAGCCGGCGGGGATCTCCACCTGTTCCGCCACCTGTTTCTTGGCCTGGGCCACGTAGCCGCCGATATCCGAGGTCTTGATGTCCACATAGACCCAGGCATTGGGGCGTGAGTTTTCACTCTTGATGGAGGGCGGGCCGCGACGCAGCTCCAGATCCGCCACCAGCGACAGGGGAATCTGTGCCCCGGTGGGCGTGGGAATCAGCACCCGTTTCAGACTGTCGAGGTTGTCACGCAATTCACGGGGATAGCGCAGGTTGACGGGATAACGCTCCAGCCCTTCGACGGTCTGGGTGACATTCATGCCGCCGATGGCGCTCTGGATAACATCCTGTACATCGCCGGTGGTAAGGCCGTAACGGGCCGCCTCTTCGCGATGAATATCAAAATCCAGGTAATACCCTCCGGCGGCCTTGTCGCCGAAGGCAGAGAGCGTTTCGGGCAATTGCGTCAAGGCCTGCTCGATATCCGCGGCGACCTTTTCCAGCACCGTCAAGTCAGGCCCGCTGACCTTGATACCGATAGGCGTTTTGATGCCGGTGGAGAGCATGTCGATACGGGTTTTGATGGGCATGGTCCAGGCGTTGGCCACGCCCGGAAACTTGATCGCCGCATCCATCTCGTCCATCAACTGTTTTATGGTCTTGTCCGGATCGGGCCACTCCTCTTTTGGCTTGAGGCGGATCGTGGTTTCGATCATGGCCAACGGCGCCGGATCGGTGGCGGTTTCGGCCCGCCCCACCTTGCCAAACACATGATGCACCTCGGGAAAGGTTTTGATGATCTTATCCGTCTGTTGCAGGATCTCCTTGGCCTTGGTGATAGACACCCCCGGATAAGTGGTCGGCATATAGAGGATGTCCCCCTCATTCAGCGGCGGCATGAACTCACTACCCAGTTTGCCGAGCGGATAAGCGCTCACGCCCAACAACACCAGGGCGGCCAGCAGGGTCAGCCAACGCCAGCGAATGGCGAGACTCAACGAAGGCGCGTGAATGAAATGGAGAAAGCGATTGACCGGGTTTTTCGCCTCGGGCAGTATCTTGCCGCGGATGAAATACCCCATCAACACCGGCACCAGGGTGATCGCCAGCAGGGCCGCCGCCGCCATGGCGTAGGTCTTGGTATAGGCCAAGGGGGAGAACAACCGGCCCTCCTGGGCCTGCAAGGTAAATACAGGCAGGAAAGAAACGGTAATAATCAGCAGCGAAAAGAACAGCGCCGGGCCGACTTCCCGTGACGCCGATGCCACCGCCTCCCAACGTTCGGATGCAGTCAGTGCACGGCCTCTCTCTTTCACCATTTGCTCAAGGTGCTTGTGGGCGTTTTCGATCATCACGATCGCACCGTCCACCATGGCGCCGATAGCGATGGCTATCCCCCCCAAGGACATGATGTTGGCGTTGATGCCCTGCCACTTCATGATGCTGAAGGCGATCAGGATGCCGATGGGCAGGGAGATGATCGCCACCAGGGCCGAGCGTGCATGCAGCAGGAACAGGATGGAAATAATGGCAACGACGATTGATTCCTCGATCAGCTTCTCTTCAAGGTTTTCCACCGCCCGCGTAATGAGACCACCGCGATCATAGACCGGCACAATCTCCACACCCTCAGGCAAACCCGGTTTTAGCTCTTCCAGTTTGGCGCGCACCCGCTCGATGGTGGCCATCGCGTTTTCACCGTAGCGCATGATTACCACACCACCGGCCACTTCGCCCTCACCATTCAGCTCCGCCACGCCCCGGCGCAACTCCGGTCCCAGGTGAACGTGGGCCACGTCCTGCAGGCGGATCGGCGTCCCGTTTTCATCGACGCCCACCGGGATCACGTTGAGATCGTCGATGGACTGGATATACCCCAGGCCCCGCACCATATATTCGGTCTCGGCCATCTCCACCAGTTTGCCGCCGACATCGTTATTGGAGCGTTGAATGGCCTGCTTCACTTTCGATAGCGGAATGCTGTAGGCCAATAGCGCATTCGGGTCCACCTCCACCTGGTATTGCTTGACGTAACCGCCCACCGAGGCCACCTCGGCCACGCCCGCCACCGTTTGCAGCGGGTAGCGCAGATACAAGTCCTGGATGGAACGCAGCTGCGCAAGGTCGTGCCGGCCGCTCTTGTCCACCAGGGCGTATTCATAGACCCAACCGACCCCCGTGGCATCCGGCCCCAATGACGGGGAAAGGCCTTCAGGCAGGCGGCCGCTGACATAGTTGAGGTACTCCAGCACCCGCGAGCGGGCCCAGTACATATCGGTACCATCTTCAAATATGATGTAGACGAAGGAGAAACCGAAGAAGGAGTAACCCCGCACCACCTTGGCATTGGGCACGGCCAACATCGCCGTGGTCAAGGGATAGGTCACCTGGTCCTCCACCACTTGCGGCGCCTGGCCCGGGTATTCGGTAAAAACGATCACCTGGACATCCGACAAGTCGGGGATCGCATCCAGGGGCGTATTTTTCATCGACCACAGCCCTACCGCCACGGCGATGACGGTGGCGATGATGACCAGAAAACGATTACGCAGGGAGGCATCGATAATACTAGCGATCATCGTTCGACTCCTCCATGGACATGTCTTCCATATCCATGTCGTCCATATCCATATCAGCCATATCAGCAGTACCGTCTTCACCACCGCCGGCCATGGCCTCCATCATCTTGGCCGTGGCTTCACGCAGCTTGGATTCGGAGTCGATGAGGAACTGGCTCGAGGTCACCACCTGCTCTCCAGCTTGAATGCCCTCGAGGATCTGCGTAAATCCCTCGGCGCTGACACCCAGGGTTGCCTCGCGCGGCTCAAACTTGCCGGGGCCACGCACCACAAACAGCTGTTCACGGCTGCCGGAACGCACAATCGCCTCACTGGGAACCACCACGGCATTGGGCCGCGTATCGGTATAGAGTGTCACGTTGGAAAACATCCCCGGTTTGAGCGACAGGTCCGGATTGTCGAATTCCAGCCGTACCTGCACCGTACGGCTCTGGCGGTTCAACACCGGATGAATGAACGTCACCCTGCCCTCATAGGTTCGACCCGGTTTGGCACGTACGCGCATCTCGGCGCGGTCACCCACCTTCAACCAGTTCAACTCATCCTCGAACACATCGACATTGACCCAGATACGGCTCAGATCGGCGATGAGATAGAGTTCATCCTTAGGAGAGACATACTGACCCTCGCGTGCGCCGATGTGCATGACCCGGCCTTCGAAGGGCGAATGGATATGAAGTTGTTTCTTGATCTTGCGGCTCTGTTCCAGCTCTTTGATCTGGTGGGCCGGCACATCGAACAAATGCAGGCGTTCGCGGGCGCTTTCCAGAACCGTTGCGGCGCTCCTTTTCACTTGCGCAGCGGCACCGCTGCGCGCCGCCTCCCAGTTATCGAGAGCCACCAGGAACTCCTGCTGCGCCGCCACCAGCTCGGGGGAATAGATGTCGAGCAGGATGGTGCCCTTGCTGACCTGGGTGCCGGTTTCGTCGATTCTCAACCTCTCTATCCAACCCGAGGTTTTGGGATGTAGACGGGTCAAACGTTGCTCATTGAAATCAATCCGCCCCAGACCGTTCAGCGTGCGTGACAGATCGCGTATTTCCGCGGTCGCCGTGCGCACACCGATGTTCTGCACAACGACGGGGTCAATCGTCACGGTACCCGCCGGCTCGCCATCCGCGCCGCCGTCGGCGTATACGGGAATATAGTCCATCCCCATCTCATCCTTCATGAACACCGGCGAGGTGATGGCCGGGTTCATGGGATTGCGCCAGAACAACACCTCTTTCTCTTTGGGCTTCTCCTAATCGGCGTAGACCGGAATGTAGTCCATTCCCATCTCGTCTTTCATGAACACCGGCGAGGTGATGGCCGGGTTCATGGGATTGCGCCAGAACAACACTTCACGTTCGGATGACTCGCTTTTCATCTTCACCGTCTGTTCCGGGACCCGGGAACCGGACAGCCAATAGCCTCCGCCAAGGCCGATACCCAAGGCGGCGATGACCGCTACTATTACAAATTTCTTATTCATAAACATTTTCCTCACCGACAGCGGCGACCAATCGGGCCAAGGCCTGATTGGCGGCGCTCAGGGCCTTCCAATACTGGGTTTCATAGTCGTAAAGCGTAGTCTGGCTACGCACCAAGTTGAGAAAATCAACCTTGCCCACCTGGTAGCCGGCCAGCATGGCATCCACGGTCTGGCGTGCCTGGGGAATGATTTCTTGTTGAAAAAGCAGCGTCTGCTCACTGGCGCGCCGGTAATCCGTCACGGCCTGCGTGACTTGTGAGGCCACCTGGTTACGCTGGTCATGCAAACTGTGTTTTTGCTGCATCCATTCGGCGTTACGTTGATCGACGGCGCGATCCTGCTTGCTGTCCGTGTAGAGCGGCAGATTCATGCTGAACATAAGGGTGCCGAAATCAGCCCGGCTGCTGCCGTCAGGATTATTGCCGTTACGCAGACCGTATACCGCACCCACTTTAAAATCAGGTGCATAATCCTTTCTCGCCAGTTCCACACGACTGCGCGCCGCCCCCACGAGTTCGGTCTGCGCCGCCAGACTCGGTCGCGTCGTTTCGGCACGCTGCTGCAGCGTCTCCATGCCCATGAGCGGAGGCAGCTCTTCATCCACTGAAACAGGGAGCCGGACGGCCGCCGACGTTGGACGATCCAACAGCACATTCAAACGCGCCACCTCGTTTTCGCGCATATTCCGAATACGAATGGCGTTGTCGCTCAGCCTGGAGAACTCAAGCTGGGCAAGCAGAATATCCTGTTGCAACCCCCGTCCCACCTGATAAAGGGTCTCGGCAACCTTGATAAACTGTTTCAGCAGATCCTGGTTTCGGTCAATGACCTCCAGCGCCCGGTCGAGATAGAACAGATTCCACCACACGGTTTTGACATCGCGGACCAGCTGCAGCCGTCTCTCCTCCACCTCCGCTTCTGCGGCATTGGCTTCTTGAGTTGCCACTTGTGAACGCAAGGCCAGCTTGCCGGGATACGGCAACGCCTGGGTGATGCCCACCTGAAACTGCGTCATGCCCTCCTGCGTGAAGGACAAACTGTCCAGTGGCAGATTAGCGATATTCAGCGACAAATTGGGATCGGGCAGGGCGCCGGCCTGATCCGGCAACTCGGCCAGGGCCTTCGCCCGTGCCTCAATGGCCGCCAGTCCCGGATTGGCGGACAAGGTCTCGGTGACCGCCGCCTCCAAAGACAACACCTCCGCTGCCCGCACTGTAGAAACACTCAACATCAGTGCGCTCGCCAACAACAGGCATGCGGCCGGGCCGAATCGATATCGGGATCGGGATCGGGATCGGGATCGATAATGCATATTAATCACTCCTCGGGCATCCCAGGCGCCAGACACCTGGAGATACAACCCACCCCGGACAGCGCCGGCAGGCGCAAGCGCACCCGGGGTAATTCAAATCAACGTAAACCAAGCGCGTAACACACGCTGCAAGGTTGCCCAATCAGCCAAATTCAACAGGCAGATCAGGCCAGTTTAACCGAGAAGATTTCGGGGAGGTTTGATTTCGGAGGGTAAAACAACGCCCTCCCAGGAGATCACGAAGGAAGTGTAGTGTCGAGAGGGTGTTTCAGATATCGGGGAGCCAAAACCGGAGGGCATGGCAGCACCGCAAGCGGGCGCCGAACAGCAGTTATCCAGGAAGCCGTTCCCATCCACTTGATTTTGGCCGGAGGATTTGTGAGTTTCATCCGCACCGGGCGACATCGACGCATGATGGGAATCGTGCGCGGGCGCCATCACAGCGCTACCGTCATGGGAATGCCCCCCACCCGCCATTGCATAGGAAAACACCGCCGGCTCGATCAACATCGTAATGACCAGCAAGAGCTTCAGTATTGTTTTCCCTATTTTCGGCATGGAAAGCGGCGGCCCCACCCATTATTGAACCGGTCGAATTATGCCGGTTATCTATCGAGTTTACAAGCCCCAAATAATTAAGCACATGGAACAGATGGACAGGGATTTTCCCGAGGGCATGCGCCCCCAGCCGGATGATTCGAAAAGTCTCCGCCTTCGGACAGCGGCACCATTGCCGCTGTGCAATAGCGGGTATAGAACTTTTGAATGCCGGGGCGGAGAAAAATCCGCTAAGCTGCACTCATCATATGAACGCTTTCTTGCAACGAAACCACAGACAGCATGCATCGGCAACAACTCTTACAGCTGCTGGCCCGTTACCGCACGCCTTATATTGAAGAGGCGGGCATGGTGGCGCGCACACGCCGCTTTGTCGCCCAACACCCCGATTGTTTCAATCGTGAACTGATGCACGGCCATGTCAGCGGCTCCGCCTGGATCATCAATCCGGCGCGCGACCGGGTGTTGCTGCTGCACCATCGTAAACTGGATCGCTGGCTGCAGCCGGGCGGGCATGCCGACGGCGAGGCAGATATTCACTGGGTGGTGATGCAGGAAACGGCGGAGGAGTCGGGTGTCGATATGGCGCATATCCGTCTACTCGACGAGGCCATCTTCGACGTCGACGTGCACGTGGTGCACGAGAGCGAACACGACCCGCGCCACACCCATTTCGATATTCGCTTTCTACTGGAGATCGATGACCGCCTGCCCCTGCCGGGCAATGACGAGTCCCACCAGGTGGCCTGGGTACCACTGCACCAGGTATCCCGTTTCAACAACGCCCTGTCGCTGCATCGCATGGTGGACAAGACATGCCGCCTGCTCAGAAGTGGTGCGTGCTTACCCCGCATTTCTCACGACCATTCGTAGCAAGACGGTTCAGGGACGCGGCATTGGGCCGTCGCAGTAGAAGGGTGGTGAGAAATGCGGCCTATACGCCGGATAGATTCTGAACCGACTGAATCGCCGCCTGCGCCGTGGCGTCGATATCCGCCTCGCGCCCTGCCAGGGTGAGGCGGCCGTAGGCACCCACCGCACGCGCATCCACCAGGGTGATACTGGCCGCCTTCTCCGCCTCGTTGGCGGCGTAGACGATGTAACCGGCCGGCTCGGTTTCCAGGATAAACATGCTCTGGCCGGGCAGGATCATATTGCCCTTGCGGTCCTGACGATTGATCAGCACGGCGTGATCGGGTGTGATGGAACGCACCGTTTCGCTCCAGGCGATACGGCATTTCTGGCGCGCCTCTTCGCGCGTATCCAGGGCATGGAGCAGCGCCCGCCCCGCCTCCACCACGTCGCTTTGGTCGCGATGATGAAACACCATGGAGCCGAAGGCACGCTCTACCACTTGCGCCCCCAGATGCACGCGAGTGGCCTTGAGCGCGACGTCGCTGAGGCGGTGGATGGCCATGCCCGGCGCCACCTCCATCCACAGACAGGCGTCTCCCGGCACCGGCAGAAAGCCCTGCGCCACCGTCCCCATGTAGGCCGCCAGCTGCGGCTGCAGGGAGTCGATAAACACATAGGTACGTAGCTTAATCACCGCCGCACTCCGGAGTGATCGCGCTTAGGCTTTTTTGCGCTTGGGCGCGGCGCGGCGGCGCCTGTGATGTTTGGAGAATTTCTCCAACAGATCCGCCATATGTTCGCGAATCGACGCCTCCTTGGTCATGGCGAATTCGAGAAAGGCACGGGCGATGGGCGTCAGTTCCTTATCCCGGGCATGGACCAGATACCAATTGCGCTCGATGGGAAAGCCCTTCACGTCCAACACATCCACCGGCCCATCCGCCCCCTCCAGCGACAGGGTGTGCAGCGACAGCACCGCCACGCCCAGGCCGCCGACCACGGCATGCTTAATGGCCTCATTGCTGCCCAGCTCCATACGGATGTTGGGGGTCAAACCGTGGGCGGCGAACATTTTCATGGCGGTGTCGCGTATCCCCGAGCCCACTTCGCGCGAGATGAAGGGCTCTTTGGCCAGACGCTCCAAGGGAATATCGCTTTCGGAGCATAACGGATGGTCCTTGGCGGCGATCACCACCATGGGGTTGGGGGCGAAGGGATAGGCCTTGACGCTCAAATCCTTTTCCGGCGGCTGCCCGAGGATGTAGACGTCATCCTCGTTCTCTTGAATGCGCTGGAAGATGCGGTCGCGATTGGTCACCTTGAGGGCCACATCCACGCCGGGGTACTGGCGGCAAAAATCGCCCAGGATCTCAGGCGCGAAATACTTGGCGGTGGTGATCACGCCCAGGCGCAACCGGCCGCGCCGCAGGCCCTTGAGCTCAGCCATGCGCGTATCCAGATCGGCCAGCGAGTCGAAGATCCGGCGAATGGCCTGGTACAGCTCTTCGCCCGCCTCGGTCGGCTTGAACTGTCGCGCCGACTGATCGAGCAAGGGCAACTCCATGGTATCGGAGAGCTTCTTGAACTGTGTCGACACCGTGGGCTGAGTCAGGAACAGCTCCTCGGCGGCGCGGGTAAAACTGCCCAAACGCACGATGGCCTCGAAGATCTGCATCTGCCTGAAGGTGACATGGCGAATCAGATAATCGGGCAAACCACCCTTGAACCTGGGGTTATCATCACTATTTGTCATACTTCACTCCCGACCCTCGCGAACGCACCGTGCCCCTGCACTTAACGCAGGGATTGATTGAATTTATCCGGTGTAATGACCTGCACATCGGCCACAAACACGGTCAGATGATGGCCTTTGCGTATCTTGCGTTCCAGGCTTTCCAGCAAAGGCTGCAAACGCTCCGGCGGCAATACCACCTTGACCACGATGTTGGCGTCGAAGCCGGTCATGTCCGCTTGTATTCCTGATGCGCCCTCGCCGCGAGCGCGCATGATGGTGTAACCGCTTATGCCGTACTTCTTAAACGAGGCCACCAGAGAGTCTTCCATGGAATCAATGGAAATGATGGTAAGAAGCTTTTCGGGATATAACGCTACCATAAATCACCTAATTGCTCGTCAATTTCAACCAACCACTCTCGTCCTTACATCGACATGCTCTGTACCAGGCTGTGGTACAGAGGAATCCCCACCAGCACATTAAACGGAAAGGTAATCCCCAAGGACAGCGTCAGATAAAACGAGGGGTTGGCCTCGGGCACTGCCAGGCGCATGGCCGGCGGCACGGCGATGTAAGAGGCGCTGGCGCCGAGCACCGCCACCAGGGTGGCACCGCCGACACTGAAGCCGAGAATACTTTGACCGACATAGGCGCCCACCACTCCGCCGATCAGGGGCATTAAGACACCGAAGGCCGCCAACACCCATCCCACTTTGCGGAAATCGCCGATACGGCGCGCCGCCACCATGCCCATCTCAAACAAAAACAGACACAGCACGCCCATAAAGATATCGTCGATGAAGGGAAACAGTTTTTCCATACCCGAGGGCGTGGAGATGGCACCGATGATCATAGAACCGATCAATACCACCACACTGCCGTTGGTAAAGGCGTCACGCAACAGTACAGCCAGGCTCTGGCTGTCGTTTTCGTTGCCGTCGTCAACGGTCATCACCGCCGCGCCGTCTCCGGCAGCCACGACAGCGTTGTGCGCCGCTTGCGTCATGCGCGCCTTGGCTGCCAGCAACAGACCGACGATGATGGCCGGCGACTCCATCACCGCCAGCATGATCAGGGGATAGGTCTCGTAAGCAACCCCGGCATTATCCAGATAGGCGATGGCGGTCAGAAATGTGCCGGCGCTCACCGAGCCGTAGTGGGCCGAAATGGCCGCCGCATCCAGGGGGTTTACCTTGCGCGTCAGTACCAGCCCGAAATAACCGATAACGGGCAATGTGAAACCAAGCACCAATGCCCAAACGATGGAGTTCAACGCGGTCATCACATCGGCCTTGGCCAGTTCGTAACCGCCGTGCAGACCGATGGCCATGAGCAGATAAATCGACAACACCTTGGCCAGATCGGGCGGAAAACGCAGATCCGACTTTATCACCCGGGCGATAAAGCCCAAGGCGAAAAACAGCACCGCAGGCAACAATAAATTGGACAAACTTCCCATCTCATTTCTCCGCTGTTCTCGTTGCGCCGTCAGGCTCTACTATCACCGAGGCGTGAGATCGACGCCAATTGATATTGCCAACCGGAGCTATTGAAAAGACTCGATGAATCCCGGCAAGCGTCGGCGACGCTGCTCAGTCCGGCCATACCCGACGTGATGCGAACGGGTCGTTGCGCTTCTTTTCAGACGCCGCTGCCGCCTGTGCGCGCGGCGCCGCTTTCTTTGCCGGCGCACGCTGTGCAGCATTGCTGCGGGGTTTTGTCGCTGGCGCCGCCTGAGCGGCGGCCTCGCTGGATTTCTGATCACTTGTTTTGGTCGTCATTGCTATTCTCCTGCGCTGCGATTTACTAATCCGAACACAAGATGCCCGCCATTCCCGTGCGGGACACGCTGTGAATACATTCCTGTACGCTCGACGGCCGCGTCCATGCGGCCGACGGTCCCGCACGGGAATGTCGGGCAACTTATGAACTCCTTGGTAATTGCGCGAATCTCAGTTCACCGGGCGCAGCGGCAGTAGCGCGTCCACTTCGCGGGCGTATTGCATCAAGGGCTCGCCGATCTGCCCGGCATCATCCTGCGGCTGCAAGGTGAGATTGACATGGGTGCGCCCGAAACTCATATCCGGGTAATAGCCTTGCCGTTCGGCCAGTTCGGCGGCGCGCTCGAGAAACTCGCGGGTCTGTTCATAGTCGGCGAACTCGATGCGGTGCTCCAGGCGCGCCGGGCGTTTGCGTAGTTTCCAATCATTCATCATGGTCATACTCCTCGCTTGCTGATAATGAATTTTCTCTTCCCCATGCCGCTAACCCGCCGTCAGGGATTGCTGCCAACGGTCGATGGCGCCGGCGTGTTGCTTTTCCTCCTGCAGCAGCGTTTAAAAGAAGATCCGGTTTTCATGATCCCGGCGCCGCTCGCAATATTGCACCGCCTGTGTGTACAGGCTGATGATGTCGTGCTAGAGGCCTGCCGCATGCTGCAGCAACTCGGTCACGGAACCGTCGAGACGCGGCGACCGCAATTGACTGGCATTGGGCGCCACGCCCAGGGCCAGCATGCGACCGATGATGCGATCGGCGTGCTCCATTTCATCCTGTGCTTCCTGGCGCAGACGCTGCCCCACCTCGGTCATGCCGCGCAGTTGCAACAGTCGCGCCAGCGACAGGTATTGCTGCACCGCGGAAAGCTCGAAACTCAGGGCACGTCCCAGAAACCCCAGAATGACCGGGTCCTGTGTCATGAACCATCTCCAGTCTGCACCGAAAAGTTGGGCCCGGGGGCGGGCGGCAAGTTAGAGAGGAGGTACTCCCCGCCCCACCCGGGCCCTACCTGGTTACTCTTTGCTACCGCCCAGTACTGGCTCCACCTCACGGTGGGGACGGGCGATGATGTGCGCCGCGACCAGTCCGTCGCCGACCCGCTCGCAGGCGTCGGCGCCGGCGCGCACGGCGGCGTTGACGGCACCGGTCTCGCCGCGCACCAGCACGGTGACGTAGCCGCCGCCGACGAACTCGCGACCGATCAGACGCACTTCCGCCGCCTTGGTCATGGCGTCCGCCGCCTCGATGGCAGGCACCAGG
>JASBUE010000261.1 GCA_030148045.1 Candidatus Tenderia sp. | reverse complement strand
CCCTTGCCCTACATCGTGGTGGTGGTGGACGAGCTGGCCGACATGATGATGGTGGTGGGTAAGAAGGTGGAAGAGCTGATTGCCCGCCTGGCACAGAAGGCGCGCGCCTCCGGCATCCATCTGCTGCTGGCCACCCAGCGTCCCTCGGTGGATGTGCTGACCGGTCTGATCAAGGCCAACATCCCCAGCCGCATCGCCTTCCAGGTCTCTTCTAAAATCGATTCGCGAACCATCTTGGATCAGATGGGGGCCGAGCAACTGCTGGGTCACGGCGACATGCTTTACTTGCCCGGCGGCACCAGCATTCCCACCCGCGTTCACGGCGCCTTCGTCGCCGACCACGAAGTGCACAACGTGGTGGACTCGCTCAGGCAGAGCGGTGAGCCGGACTACATCGACGAAATTCTGGAGGGGGCTTCCAGCGAAGGCGGTGGCGACATCATGGGCATGGACGGCGGCGAAGAGGCCGATCCACTCTACGACCAGGCGGTCCAGATCGTCACCGAGACACGCCGCGCCTCGGTCTCCGGCATCCAGCGCCGCCTCAAGATCGGCTACAATCGCGCCGCGCGCATGGTGGAAGACATGGAGCGCGCCGGCGTGGTCGGCCCCATGCAATCCAACGGCAGCCGCGAAGTGCTGGCGCCGCCGCCCGTCAAGGATTGATCATGTCGTCAAGAAATTTGTTTCTGTTGTTATCTGGGCTGTTGTTTTCCACAGTCGCCTTGGCCGCCGATGATGAGGCGCTGCAGGCCTTTTTCAATGACTTGTCGAGTCTGGGTGCCGGTTTTACTCAGGAGGTCTATGCCCCTGGTAATCAGCTGCAGCAACGCTCCCAGGGACGGGTGATCATCCAGCGGCCGGGCAAGTTCCGTTGGGACTATGAACAACCCTATGAGCAGCACATCGTCGCCGATGGTAATCGTATCTGGCTTTACGATGTGGATCTGGAACAGGTCACCATCAAGCCCCAAGACCAGACCATGGCCAACACTCCGGCCAGCCTGTTGAGCGGAGCGGGGCAACTGAATGAACAGTTCGATGTGCTGGCCCTGATGCGCGAAGGCCGCGACTGGTTCGAACTGGTGCCCAAACAGCCGGACAGCGGCTTCGAGTCGATCTATGTGTTACTGGAAGACGAGGTGATCCGCGCTATGGAACTGAAGGACAGCTTCGGCCAATTCACCCGTATTCGCTTCGACAATGTAGTGTTGAATAAAGACTATCCCAGCGACACCTTCAGCCTGAATATTCCCAAGGGCGTGGATGTGATCGACGAAACCGCTCGATAAGCGCATGGGCGATCTGCTCGACCAAACCGACAGCAGTGTCTGGCAGCCCCTGGCCGACCGCATGCGGCCGCGCAGCCTGGATGATTACACCGGTCAGGAGCATCTGCTCGGCCCCGGGAAACCGCTGCGCCAAGCCATCGAATCCCATCGTCTGCATTCCATGATCTTCTGGGGCCCGCCGGGCACCGGCAAGACGACCTTGGCGCGCATGCTGGCCAACCAGGCCAAGGCCCGGTTCATCGCCATCTCCGCCGTGCTCGGCGGCGTCAAGGAGATCCGCGCCGCGGTGGACAAGGCCCAGTATGCCCGCGACGTGGAAGGCAAGCCCACGGTCCTGTTCGTCGACGAGGTGCATCGCTTCAACAAGGCGCAGCAGGACGCCTTCCTGCCCTATGTGGAAGACGGCACCTTCACCTTCATCGGCGCCACTACCGAGAATCCGTCTTTCGAACTGAACAATGCCCTGTTGTCGCGCGCCCGTGTTTATGTGCTGCGCAGTCTCGGGGTCGAGGCCGTCCGCAGCATCATCGACCGCGCCCTCAGCGATCCCCAGCGCGGCATCGGCAGGCCCTTGAAAATGGCCGGCGCACTGCGCGACCGCCTGGCAGCAGTGGCCGACGGCGACGCCCGCCGCGCCCTCAATTTTCTCGAGATCATGGCCGACCTGGCCGAGGATGAGATCACTGAAGCGCTGCTGAATGAAGTCTTGCAGGGCGGGACACCGCGTCGTTTCGACAATGGCGGCGAGGCCTTCTACGACCAGATTTCGGCGCTGCACAAATCGGTGCGCGGCTCCAGCCCCGACGCTGCCCTCTATTGGTTCGTGCGCATGATCGATGGCGGTTGCGATCCGCTCTATATCGCAAGGAGAGTCGTGCGTATGGCCAGCGAGGATATCGGCAATGCCGACCCGCGCGCCCTGGAAATCGCGCTCAGCGCCTGGGACGTGCAGGAACGCCTCGGCAGTCCGGAGGGGGAGTTGGCCATCGCTCAGGCGGTGCTCTATCTCGCCTGCGCGCCCAAGAGCAATGCCGTCTATATGGCCTTCAACAATGCCATGAGCGACGTCAAACAGCACGGCTCTTACGAAGTACCGATCCACCTGCGCAACGCGCCCACCAAATTGATGAAGGAATTGGGCTACGGCAAGGCCTATCGCTACGCTCACGACGAGCCCGAGGCCTATGCCGCCGGGGAAACCTATTTTCCCGACGACATGCCGGCACGGAATTATTATCAGCCGACACCACGGGGCTTGGAGGCGAAGATCAGGGAGAAGCTGGCGCATTTACGGGGGTTGGATAGGAAGGCGAGGCAGGGGAAATAGAATAGTTGCGGGCCGGGGAGAGGGGTTATGATGATCAATTCCACACCACGGGCAAAAGGTCTGCGCAAATCCCCAACCGATGCCGAGAGCTTGTTGTGGCAACATTTGCGTAACAGACAGATTGCGGATGCCAAATTTCGCCGCCAATACGTGATGGGAAAATACATCGTCGATTTCGTCTGTCTTGAATGTGGTTTGATAATAGAGGTCGATGGCGGGCGGCATGCTGATCGGGTTGACTACGATGAACCTCGTACCGCCTATCTTGAGCAAGAGGCTTTTCGGGTGATGCGTTTTTGGAATAATGAGGTTTTGAGAGAGACAGAGGCGGTGCTGGAAGTGATAAAGAATGCTTTGATTGATAATAACCCCTCACCCCAGCCCTCTCCCCTTGCAGGGGAGAGGGGGCGTTCGTGCTAATAGCAATGTATGCAGACACTGGCACTGATTTTACTCCCTATCCCCTGCAAGGGGAGAGGGCTGGGGTGAGGGGTTCAAAAAAATGCAACTCCTAGCCATAGCCACAGGCGGCGCAGTCGGTGCAGTACTGCGTTTTCTGATGTCCAGCTGGGTCTACGCCTGGCTCGGCCGCGGTTTTCCCTATGGCACCCTGACGGTTAACGTGCTCGGTTCGTTATTAATGGGCCTGTTGTCGGTACTGTTGATCGAACGCCTTAGCCTCGGCCCAGAGTGGCGCGCCGCGATCCTGATCGGTCTGCTGGGCGGCTTTACCACCTTTTCCACCTTTTCCATCGAGACCTTGAATCTGATCGAGTCAGGTGAGCACGCTAAGGCATTGACCAACGCCGCCCTGAGTGTGGTGCTGTGTATCGCTGCAGCCTGGGCCGGTGTCATTGCAGGGAGACAAATATGAATATGATCGAAGTGACCATGGTGCGCATTTATCTAAGTGAAAAGGAGAGTCACCTGGATAATCTGCTCAAGCGGCTGCATGACTGGGAGAAGCTCAGGGGCGTGTCGGTATTCCGCGGCATCAGTGGCTATGGTGACAACGGCCGGCTACACACCGCCTCGCTCACCGATCTGTCGCTGGATCTGCCGCTGGTGGTGGAGTTTTTCGACTAGCCCGCCAAGGTGGAAAAGATACTGGAACATTTGAATACCACGATCAAACCGCGCCACATGGTGAAATGGTCGGCGTGGGTAAATGAACAAGACCAGCGATAATTAAGGAAACGACATGCTTGATCCCCGTTTAATCCGAAACGAATTGGAAACCGTCGCTGCGCAGTTGGCGCGGCGCGGGTTTGAGCTGGACACCGCGCGCATCACCGAACTGGAGGCGAAGCGCAAAGCGATACAGACACGAACCCAGGAGTTGCAAGCCGAACGTAACAGCCGTTCCAAGGCCATCGGCCAGGCCAAGGCCAAGGGTGAGGACGTCGCCCCGTTGCTGGCGGCAGTGGGAAAAATGGGCGAGCAGCTCAAGGCCGCCGAGCAGGAACTCGGGCAGATCCAGGATGCGCTGGCGACGATCCTGCTGGGCGTGCCCAACATCCCCCATGAGACCACTCCCGACGGCAAATCGGAAGAGGACAACGTGGAAATCCGTCGTTGGGGCGATCCGCCGCAATTCGATTTCGGGGTCAAAGATCATGTGGACGTAGGCGAGGGGCTTGGTCAGCTCGACTTCGACACCGCCGCCAAGATCACCGGTTCCCGTTTCTCCGTGATGTCGGCCGGCGTGGCGCGGCTGCATCGTGCCCTGATCCAGTTCATGCTTGACCTGCACACCAGCGAGCACGGCTATACCGAGACCTATGTGCCCTACATGGTCAATAAAGAGAGCCTGCACGGCACCGGCCAGCTGCCTAAGTTCGAAGAGGATCTTTTTAAATTGGAAGGGGAGTATGGTTACTACCTGATCCCCACCGCCGAGGTGCCGGTGACCAACATCGTGCGCGACGTGATCATCGACGACGATTACCTGCCGCGCAAATATGCCTGTCATACCCCCTGTTTCCGCAGCGAGGCGGGGTCATACGGCCGCGACACCCGCGGCATGATCCGCCAGCACCAGTTCGAGAAGGTGGAGCTGGTGCAGGTGACGCGGCCGGAGGAGTCCTATCAGGCCCTGGAAGAACTGACCGCGCATGCCGAGACTGTGCTGCAGAAACTCGGCCTGCCGTATCGCGTCATGGCACTGTGCAGCGGCGACATTGGTTTCGCCAGCGCCAAGACCTACGACCTGGAGGTGTGGCTGCCGGCGCAGAACACCTATCGCGAGATATCCTCCTGTTCCAACTTCGAGGATTTCCAGGCCCGCCGCCTGCAGGCGCGCTGGCGTAATCCGGACAGTGGCAAACCGGAGCTGGTGCACACCTTGAACGGTTCCGGCCTGGCCGTGGGCCGGACGTTGGTGGCGATCCTGGAGAACTACCAGCAGGCCGACGGCAGTGTCGTTGTGCCCGAAGTTTTGCAGCCCTATATGGGCGGCATGACGGAAATTCGTTGAGTGGAGTATTGCTGTGAGTACGGTGTGGGAACGCAGAGGCGCAAAGACGCAAAGCCGTACTCTGTTTTTCTTTGCCAGATCTGCGCCTCTGTGTACCCCGCGTTTCTTATACCCCAATCTGCAATTGCCGGGATGAAGTGATGGATTTTCTGCCCGTATTCTTGGACATCAAACAGCGTACCGTCCTGGTGGTGGGCGGCGGCGAGGTGGCGGCGCGCAAGGTCGGGCTGTTGTTGCGGGCCCAGGCCCGGGTGCGTGTAACGGCCCCCGAATTGTGCCAGGCCTTGATGTCCTTAAAAGACGCGGGACGCATTGAGCACAGCGCCGCGGTCTACCAGGTGCCCGACCTGGTGGGCGTAATGCTGGTGATCGCCGCCACCAATGATGAGGCGGTCAATCGTCAGGTCTCCCTGGATGCCCGGCAGCGCGGCATGCCGGTGAATGTGGCCGATGCCCCCGAGCTGTGCACCTTCATCCTGCCGTCCATCATCGACCGTTCGCCGTTGATGGTGGCGGTCTCCACCGGCGGTGCCTCGCCGACGCTGGGCAGATTGCTGCGCGCCCGGCTGGAGACCCTGATTCCGGCCTCATACGCTCGTTTGGCCGATCTGGCAGGCCGTTTTCGTGAACCTGTCAAAAAGCGATTTAAGTCCATGTCCCAGCGGCGCCGCTTTTGGGAGCAGGTGATCCAGGGGCCGATCGCTGAACTGGTCTATGCAAATAAGGATAAACAGGCCGAACAGGCGCTGCAAACCGCCATTGATCATGCCGACAGCGATCAGCTGGCCAAGGGCGAGGTCTATCTCGTAGGTGCCGGCCCGGGCGACCCGGATCTGCTCACCTTCCGCGCCCTGCGCCTGATGCAGCAGGCCGACGTGGTGCTTTACGATCGCCTGGTGGCAGCCGAGATCCTCGACCTGGTGCGGCGCGAGGCGAAGCGGATTTACGTGGGTAAGAAGCGCGCCTATCACGCCGTACGCCAGGAAGAGATCAATCAGATGCTGATCGATCTGGCCAAACAGGGCAAGCGGGTGTTGCGCCTCAAGGGCGGCGATCCGTTCATTTTCGGCCGCGGCGGCGAGGAGATCAGCGGCCTGGCGGAGCAGGGCATTCCTTTCCAGGTGGTGCCGGGTATCACAGCCGCGGCCGGCTGCGCCAGTTACGCCGGCATTCCGCTTACCCATCGCGATTACGCCCAGTCGGTGATCTTCGTCACCGGCCAGCTCCAGGACGGCACGGTGGAGCTGGAGTGGCAGACCCTGGTGCAGCCGCGCCAGACGGTGGTGGTCTACATGGGGCTGGCCGGGCTGGAGATTATCTGCAACAAGCTCATTGAACACGGCATGCCGGCCACCATGCCCGCCGCCCTGATACAGCAGGGCACCACCCGGGCGCAGCAGGTGATCAGCGCCACGGTGGGTCATCTGCCCCAGGTCGTGGCGCAGCGCGAGGTCCATGCGCCGACGCTGCTGATCATTGGCGAGGTGGTACGGCTGCATGAGCGGCTCGACTGGTTCACGCCGCAGCGGTAATCGTCATTGTTTCTGTCCCGGCCGCTATTTTTCCGGTTGGGTCAGAGCAATCACTCTTCGGTCATGTCGTAGAGCAGGGCGATCTCCTCGGGCCAGAGTGCCTGGTCGATGGTCTCCAGCACCATGGGGATATCGTCAAAGCGTGGGTCGTTCATGATGTAGCGGAAACACGCCAAGCCCAGCTTGCCCTTGCCCAGGCTCTCATGACGGTCCACCCGCGTGCCCAGGTCGGGTTTGGAGTCATTCAGGTGCATGCCGCGTAAATATTTAAAACCAACGATGCTGTCGAATTCGGCGAAGGTTTCATCGCAGACCTTTGCCGTGCGCAGATCATAACCGGCGGTGAAGCTGTGGCAAGTGTCCAGGCAGACGCCGACGCGGGCCTTGTCTTCGATCTTGTCGATGAGGTGGGCCAGGTGCTCGAAACGGTAACCGAGATTGGTGCCCTGGCCGGCGGTGTTTTCGATCACGGCGGTGACGGCTTGGGTTTTGTCGAGCGCGATATTGATCGATTCGGCGATAATGTCCAGGCACTTCTCCTCGCTGATCTTGTTGAGGTGCGAGCCGGGATGAAAATTGAGCAGCTTCAGTCCCAGCTGTTCGCAGCGTCGCATCTCGTCGAGGAAGGCCGCGCGTGATTTCTCCAGGCCTTCCCTTTCGGGGTGGCCCAGATTGATCAGATAACCATCGTGGGGTAATACATGCTCCGGCGCGATTCCCGCCTCGGCCAGATTGGCCTTGAATGCCGCGATGCTTTTAGAACTCAGCGGCCGGGCTTTCCACTGGCGCTGGTTTTTGGTGAACAGGGCGAAGGCGCGTGCGTTAATCAGCTGGGCGTTGAGGGGGGCGTTTTCCACGCCGCCCGCAGTACTGACATGGGCGCCGACATATTTCATGGTCAATCACTTTTAATTTCAAATAGGTCTTATATGGTAGCGTACCGGCCGGGCTGATACACTGCGTCCATGCTGAATTTCACCGATGTCTCCCTACGCCGCGGCCCGCGGCTGCTCTTCGAACAGGTCAATATGATCATCCACCAGGGCCGCCGGGTGGGGATCACCGGCGCCAACGGCAGCGGCAAGTCGAGCCTGTTCGCGCTGATCCGGGGTGAGCTGCACACCGATGTCGGCGAGTTCTCTATGCCCGCCGGCCTGGTGGTGGCCCACGTGGCCCAGGAGACGCCGGCGCTGGATCGTGCCGCCGTCGACTATGTCATGGACGGCGACCGGGAGTTGCGCCGCATCGAGGCCGATCTGGCCCGCGCCGAGGCGGACGACGACGGTCACCGGCTGGCGCAACTGCATGACCGGTTCGACACCATCGACGGCTACGGTGCCCGTGCCCGCGCCGCCCGGTTGATGCAGGGGCTGGGCTTTGCCACGGAGCAGGAAAACACGCCAGTGCGCGATTTTTCCGGCGGTTGGCGCATGCGCCTCAATCTGGCCCAGGCGCTGATGTGTCGTTCCGACCTGTTATTGCTGGACGAGCCCACCAACCACCTGGATCTCGACGCCGTCATCTGGCTGCAGGACTGGCTGTGCGGCTATCCGGGCACGTTGCTGCTGATCTCTCATGATCGCGATTTTCTCGACACCGTGGTGGACCAGGTCGCCTAGGTGGAGCACCAGGCCATCATCCTCTACGGCGGCAATTACAGTGAATTCGAATGTGCCCGTGCCGAGCGGCTGCGCCAGCAGCAGGCCTCCTTCGAAAAACAGCAGCGCGAGATCGCCCACATCCGCAGTTTCGTCGACCGCTTTCGCGCCAAGGCCACCAAGGCCAGGCAGGCACAAAGCCGCCTCAGGACCCTGGCCAGGATGGAGACCATCGCCCAGGCCCATGTGGATTCGCCGTTTAATTTTGAATTTCGCCAACCGGCCAAACTGCCCAATCCCTTGTTGCGCCTGGCCCATGTGGATGCCGGATACGGTGACACAAAATTGTTGTCCGCTATCGGCTTAAGCATTTCACCGGGTGACCGGATCGGCTTGTTGGGGGCCAACGGTGCAGGCAAGTCCACACTTATCAAACTGCTGGCAGGGGAACTGGCGCCGCTGGCGGGCGAGCGGGTGCGGGCAAAGGACCTTGCCATTGGTTACTTCGCCCAGCACCAGCTTGAGCAGCTGCACACGGATGAGACTCCATTCCAGCACATGCAACGGCTGGCGCCGCTGGAGACGGAACAGTCTCTGCGCAATTACCTCGGCGGTTTCGGCTTCGCCGGTGAGTGTGTCGATCAGCCGGTGAAAGATTTTTCCGGTGGTGAAAAGGCGCGTCTGGTCTTGGCCCTGCTGGTTTATCAACGTCCCAACCTGCTACTGCTTGACGAACCGACTAATCACCTGGATATCGACATGCGCCTGGCGTTGAGCATGGCCTTGCAGGACTACGAGGGCGCCATGGTGATCGTCTCCCATGATCGCCACATGCTGCGCAGTATCTGCGACAATTTCCTGTTAGTGGCTGAAGGGCGGGTGAACAGCTTTGACGGTGATCTGGAGGATTACCGCCAGTGGCTGGTCAAACGGCTCAACACTGCCGTGCCTGCGGATCAGCAGGAGGAGAAAGGGACACCGGCCCTGTCCAAGAAACAGATACGGCAGCAGCAGGCGGAAAAGCGCAAACGCCTGCAGCCGCTGCAAAAGAGGTTGAAGACACTGGAAATGGAGCTGGAAAAGCTCACTGCCGAGCTGGATGATATTGAACAGGTCTTGGCGGACCCGGCGCTTTATCACGACGTTGCCGGGGAGAAACTGACCCAGCTGATGAGCAGACAGGGGCAGTTGAAAAAACAACAGGAAGAGACGGAAGAGGCGTGGCTGCAACTGGGCGAGGAGTTACAGCTGGCTGAACAGGAAGTGGGGGAGTAGCCAGAACTGCGGGTTAATGGCTGAATTCGATCTGCACCAGATGGGGCATCACCTCCGGATCGAAATGAGTGCCGGTGAACCATCGCATCTTCTCCAGTGCCTGCTTCTTTTTCAGGGCCTTGTAGAGGCGCCATAGACCTGTTCAGAGGCTCCTTAAATAAGATCCCGTGAACGGTCTTGCCACCACGCCGTCGCCATGGCGATGGCATCATCCCGGCGGGTTTGTTTTCTCATCATGTGGAGTGTCACCGCCAGGGTGTTGATGACGGCGGCTGCGCCGTATTTGTGCTCGATTGTGCCGCGCCACAGCTGCGGCAGGATCTCCAGGTCAAGGGTCTTGGGTTTGAGTTCGCGGCTGGTGAGCAGGGGCGGCCACTCTTCCTCTTCGGTATGCCCTTCGTGCACCGACAGGATTCTGCAGCCGCTGTCCGGCGTCGCTTCGATCTCACCGCCGTCGCCCTTGATCACCGCCATGTGGGGCTGCTCCAAGCACAGGGCGGCGCCCTGGTGAATCTCCAGATAACCGGGATGGAAAATACCCTGCATTTGATAGGGTGCCTGAAAGGGGTTGAGCATGCGCGAGACGGTGTGCACGGGTGATCTCAGGCCCAGGATCTCGCGCAGGTCGATAATCTGCTGCAGCCGCGGGCTGATGCGTTCCAAATTTACATAGGCGAAATTTTCCGTTTCCAGGCGGGTGGCCGCCTCGGCCAGCGAATCGCACAGTGGCAGGCCCAGAAACTCCAAGGCCGGCGGCGTGTAGATGCGATTATCTTTGCGCCCTTTGAGGCCGTGCATGAACACCTTGATGCCGTTGTCGGCCAGCAGCAGCACGCTCAGCAGGAACCAGGGCAGATGGCGCCGTTTGCCGGCGTAGCTGGACCAGTCCAGGTCCAGCGCCGGAATATTGCCGGGCAACTGGATGGTCCGGCGCACGGCGCGGACAAAGCCCGCCACCTCCTCGGGGGTTTCCTCCTTGACCCGGATCAGCATTAGGAAGGCACCCAGTTGTTCGGGTTCTACCTGTCCCGCCAGGATCATGTCCATGGCTTCCAAGGCCTCGTCTTGCGAAAGCGAACGCGAGCCTTTCTGGCCGCGGCCCAAGATGCGGATGAATCGGGCGAAGGGGTGTTGTTCTTCCATGGCGGGGGCTGTCTAACGGACGGATTGAATCAAGAATACGATAAACAGCAATACCAGCAGCAGGGGGATGATCACACCGCGCCATTCACCGGCCTCTGCTTTGCGGCTGTTCTTAATCATGTGCTTAGCACGAGGCAATAAGAAAACCACCATGGCACCGAGGGCGACGGCGTAGGCGATTTTCATCCAGGTTTCCATAATTATGACTCCCGAATAAAAAAGCCCCGGAGAACCGGGGCCTTACTCAAATCTATACGGAGCGATCAGTCGTCACCGCTGAATGCACCCAGGATGTGCAACAGGCTGACAAAAATATTGTAAATGCTCAGATATAAGGAAACGGTCGCCAAAACGTAGTTTGTCTCTCCGCCATTAATGATGCGACTGGTGTCGTACAGGATAAAGCCGCTCATGATCATGATGACCGCGGCTGAAATGGCCAGGGATACAAACGGGATCGCCAGAAAGATGTTCACAATGGCGCCGATCAGCACGACCAAGATGCCGACGAACAACATACCGCCCAGAAAGCTGAAATCCTTTTTGGTCACCATTGCGTAGGCAGACAGGCCCAGGAAGATAGCCCCGGTACCGCCCAGGGCGGTCATTACCACCTGGCTACCGTTGGCCATGCTCAGGTAAGCGTTCAGCAAGGGGCCCAGCCCGAAACCCATCAGGCCGGTAATGGCGAAGACCACGCCGATGCCGGCGGCCTAGTTGGCCGTGCGCGGCAGCACGAACCAGATCAGCACGATGGAGCCCACAAAGGAGAGCAGATGCGCCATGGGGCCCATCTGCAGCGCCATGGACACGCCCGCCATGATCGCACTGAACAGCAGCGTCATGGACAGCAGGAGGTATGTGTTTTTTAGGACCTTGTTGGTTTCGACTGAAGAGGGTATAGAACCGCTAATCACACGTTCTGCTGGTCTCATAGGTTTAAAACTCCCGTTTTTAAATGAATTCCGTAGCGAAATGCTCACTCTCTATGACTAGAGTTTACCACTAAAGGTTCAATTCATTAATCCCCAATTGAAAGTGGAAATATTTGCCTCAAGTGCTGGAAATCCTAAAAAATTTTGGTATCATCTTGCTCTTCCGTGGAGAGGTGGCTGAGCGGTCGAAAGCGGCGGTCTTGAAAACCGTTGAGGGTTTATCCCCTCCCAGGGTTCGAATCCCTGCCTCTCCGCCATAAATACAAAAACCACCCGAACGGGTGGTTTTTTATTTATTGGGGTACGGCAGGCCTTGATGAGACCCCCGTCGGTCCGACGTCTCTGCCCCGTCGTTGCCTGGAACGAGGCCTATAGTGCCATTGAAGAAAATCGATGTCTTTGCCCGGTTTTATAGCTAACATCCCGTGTCACGCTCCACGCCTGGAACCACCGATATCGCGCCCGCCGACGGGTTTGAATGGCAATCACCAAACAGTGACCAGACATGCCAGCACATGAGGCCAACCCAGAGGAAGATTCGGTTCCGACCCGGGAGAAGGTCGCCTTCCTGCGGCGGCCCGAGGCGTATCCAGGTCGGCCTGACCCTATCGAGGTCAGGGAGACCCACATGTCGTGGGTGTTCCTGGGGCCGCGGTTTGTCCATAAGTTGAAGAAACCGGTGCGCTACGAGTTTCTGGATTTCAGCACCCTCGAAGCCAGGCGCCGGGACTGCGAGCGCGAGGTGCGCCTGAACCGGCGCCTGGCGGAGGATATCTACCTCGGTACCGTTGCGCTTAGAGTGGATGAGCATGGCGGGTTGGCGCTGGGCGACGGTGGGATGATCGTGGACTGGCTGGTGAAGATGCGCCGTCTGCCATCCGCCCGAATGTTGGATATGGCGATTCAGAGTCATACCGTGTCCGGTGAAGATGTATCGCGGGTCGGCCGCGTGTTGATCGAGTTTTATCGACACATTGCTGCCCCCATTGTGTTGGCACCCAAGGCCTATCGGCAGCGCTTTGCAGCGGACATAGGGTCCAATTCTACAGCACTTGGCAAAGCGCAACTCGGCCTGCCGCAGACGCAGCTTAAGCGGCTCGCGGCGGCGCAGCAGCGCTTCGTGACGGAACAAGGTGAGTTGCTTGAGCAGCGGGCGCAGGATGCCCGCATTGTCGAGGCGCATGGTGACCTGCGGCCTGAACATATCTGCCTGTTGCGCGAACCGGTGGTGATCGATTGTCTGGAGTTCAACCGTGAGCTGCGGATCCTGGACCCCGTGGATGAGCTTTCCTACCTGGCGCTGGAGTGCGAGCGACTTGGTGCCGCCGGGATCGGCAAACAGGTGTTGCACCATTACGCCGAAGTCACGGGCGATCATTCGCCCGCGCAGCTGATCGATTTCTACAAGCTCTTCCGCGCCTGCCTGCGCGCCAAGATTGCCCTGTGGCATACCGATGATCACGATGTGCGTGACCATGACAAATGGCGGGCGCGGGCGCGGGAGTATCTTGATCTGGCGGTGCGTTATCTCTCCTGAAGTACTACTCCTCTTCCATCATTTTGACGAGGGAGTCGCCACTGTGGATGCGTTGAATCGCCTCGGCGAATAACGGGGCGGTATTCAATACGGTTAGTTTTTGTCGTGCCTTCTCGGAACGGAGGCGAAACGGCGGGATGGTGTTGGTGACGACCAGCTGTTCCAAGGTTGAATCGGCCAGTGTCTCATCCGCGTCGCCGACAAAAATGCCGTGAGTGGCGGCGGCGTAGACGTGGCTGGCATTCTGCTCCCGGCACGCCCGCGCCGCGCGCACCAAGGTGCCGCCGGTGCCGATGAGATCGTCGATGATAATGGCGACCTTGCCGTCGATGTCGCCCACCACCGCCTGCCCGGTGACCTTCCCGGCGCTGCGGTATTTTTCCAGAAAGACGCTGCCGGTTTCGCGGCCGAGGCGCCGGGAGAGTGCCTGGCGGAACTGTTCCGCCCGTTTGGCGCCGCCTACGTCGGGAGATACCACGGCGACCGGAGAGTCTTTGACGAGGGGAGGGAAGTGATCGACCAGCAAGTTTTTCGCCTCCAAGTGATCGGTGCGGCAGCGGAAGGCGTTCTGAAACGCCGCCAGGTTATGTACGTCCAGCGCTACGACGCAGTCCGTGCCCACAGCCTCGACAAGCTGGGCAAGGTAACGGCTGGTGACCGGGTAGCGCGCCTTGGTCTTCCTGTCCTTGCGCGCGTAACAGAGGTAGGGCAGGACGGCGGTGACCCGCGCGGCGGAGGCATCCTTTAACGCGCCGAGAAAGAACAGCAATCGGCACAACTTGTCGTTGACGCTCAGATCGGCATCGCTGTACAGCGACTGGATGACGAATATATCCCGGTTGCGTACGTTTTCCAGCGGCCGGATCTTGTGCTCACCGTCATCGAAGTCGCGCTCCTCGTGCCGGGCCAGTGTCAGTTCCAGCGCCGCTGCGACTTTCCCGCCCAGCGCCCGGCTTTCGCTCAGTGCGAACAGGCGGAGGTTGTTACTGCTCATCGCCGGACAGACAGCGCCGGAACCAGTCGCGTGCCAACGTCGCCACTTCGTCCAGCTTGCCCGGCTCCTCGAACAGGTGGGTGGCGCCGGTTACGATATGCAGCTGGTGCGGCGCGGTCAGCCTTTCCGCCGCCTGTTCATTCAATTCGATGACCTGCGGATCGTTGCCGCCGACGATCAGCAGGGTCGGGCAGGTGACGCGGGACAGGGCGTCGGCGGCCAGGTCCGGGCGTCCGCCACGCGAGACCACGGCGCCGACCCGTTGTGGCCGCGCCGCCGCGGTATTCAGGGCGGCCGCCGCGCCGGTACTGGCGCCGAACAGGCCGATGGGAAGATGGCGCAGATTCTCCTGCCCCGCCGCCCAGTCGACGGCGCCGGTCAGCCGCTCGCTGAGCAGGCCGATATCGAAACGCAGCACACGGCTGCGTTGATCGATCTTCTCCTCGGCGGCGCTCAGCAGGTCGAACAACAGGGTGGCCAGCCCGGCCTGATTCAGCACCTCGGCGACATGGCGGTTGCGCGGGCTGAAACGGCTGCTGCCGCTGCCATGGGCGAATAGTACCAGGCCGCCGGCATTATCCGGGATGGTCAAACTCCCATCCAGGCGGATGTCGTCGATGGTTAGGGTGGCTTTGTGATCCGTGAGGGTTTCCGGTTTCACGATGCCGGCTCCGTGGCTTGCTCCCAGGCACGGGCCAACAATTCCCGCACCTCGTCGTCGGTCAATTGTGGGAAATCCTGATACCAACGGCCGATGGCGGTGAAGGGTCGGGGCGTCTCCAGGCAGACCACCTCATCGGCCTCGCTGCGCAACTGCCTCACCGTATCCGCCGGTGCCACCGGGACCGCCACGACCATGCGCGCCGGTTGCTGTTGGCGCAGCGCGGCCAGGGCGGCACGCATGGTCGCGCCGGTGGCCACCCCGTCATCCACCAGGATGATGCAGCGACCCTGGATCTCGGGCAGCGGCCGGTCGCCGCGATAGGCATGCTGGCGACGTTCCAGCTCTTCCTGTTCATCTTGCGCCACTGCGTCAATGGTGTCCTGATTGATGGACAAGGCATCAATGACATCCTTGTTCAAAACGCGGGCGCCGCCGCTGGCGATGGCACCCATGGCCAGCTCCCTTTGACCGGGTGTTCCCAGTTTGCGCACCAGCATCAGGTCCAGGGGCGCCTTCAGCGCCTGCGCCGCCTCAAAGGCGACCGGCACGCCGCCGCGCGGCAGCGCCAGCACAATGACATCGTCGCGTTCGGCATAGGCCGCCAGGGCCTTGCCCAGTGCCTGGCCGGCGGCGGCTCTGTTTGGAATCGGTAGTTTCATGGTTACACGTTCCGGTATCGCCAGGGGCATGACCTCCCTGCCATAATATCGCGCCTTGGCGCCACATGCCGCGACTTTTCCAGAAATATAGTATCCGGATGTTTTCCGGTCTACATTGAGATATGTCAATGTGCCTACGATGATGCCTGACGAAAATACCTGATAAACCGGCGCGTCGGTGCGTGGGCAGAGAGGAGGCAGACATGATCAAGAACGGCCGCAGCGTTCTTCTTTTGATCGATATCCAGCCCGACTTCATGCCGGGCGGCGCTTTGCCGGTGGCAGAGGGCGATCAAATCGTTACGCCCATTCGGCATCTGATGGAAGCAGGAAAATTCGATCACTACGTGGCCACGCAGGACTGGCATCCGCCCGGACATGTCTCGTTTGCCAGTAGCCATCCCGGAACTGAACCATTGCAGGCCATAGACCTTTACGATCATGAACAGACCCTCTGGCCGGACCATTGTGTGCAGGGAACGGCAGGGGCCGAATTGCATGAAGGACTGCCCTGGGAACGGGTCGCGGCCATCATTCGCAAAGGCAACGAGCCGGCGGTCGATTCGTACAGCGGTTTTCGCAACAACTGGAATCCCGACGGTAAACGTCC
This sequence comes from Candidatus Tenderia sp., assembly GCA_030148045.1. Classification (GTDB taxonomy): domain Bacteria; phylum Pseudomonadota; class Gammaproteobacteria; order Tenderiales; family Tenderiaceae; genus Tenderia. The sequence goes on along the minus strand of JASBUE010000261.1, from coordinate 2,477 downwards.
ACCCACCGGGCTGGCGGGGTACCTGCGCGGGCGCGGCATCGAGAAGGTCTATTTGTGTGGTCTGGCACGTGATATCTGCGTCAAGTTCTCCGCCGTGGATGCGGCCGATGCCGGTTTCCATACCTATTTCTTGTGGGACCTGACGCGCGCCGTGGCCCCGTCGTCTGATGATGATGTGCGCCGCGAACTCGCCGAACGAAACGTAAGCGTTATTATGTCTGACGCGCTTTAAGGCAGGCATTTATCCTGCTGGCGGGATCCATGGCCCAGGACCCTGAACAATCGTCACCTGATGGCCCACAGCTTCATGGCCGTATCGGTTGGGCGTTGTACGACTGGGCCAACAGCAGTTACGCGGCAATAATCTCCACCTTCGTGTTTCCCACTTATTTCGCTCGCCAGGTGGCGGAGAATGAAACCATCGGCACGATGCAGTGGGGCAACACGGTGGGTATTGCCGGCCTGATCGTGGCGTTCAGCGCGCCGTTGTTGGGGGCCATCGCCGATCAGGGTGGACGGCGCAAGCCATGGATCGGCGCGTTTACCCTGTTGTGTGTAGTGGCCACCGCGGCCCTGTGGTGGGTGCGGCCGCAGACCGATGTGCTGTCGGCCATGCTGCTGGTGGGCCTGGCGACGCTGGGGGCCGAGTTCGCTTTCGTCTTCTATAACGCCATGTTGCCTTCACTCACCCACGCCGGGCGACTCGGACGCTGGTCGGGCTGGGCCTGGGGGCTTGGCTATGCCGGCGGCATCGTCTCCCTGTTGCTGGCCCTGTTCGGTTTCGTCCGTGAAGGGGCGTGGTTCGATTTGCCCCGGGCGGAGTTCGAGCACATACGCGCCACCTTTGTGTTGGTGGCAGCCTGGTACGGGCTTTTCGCCGTGCCGCTGTTCCTGTTCACGGCGGATGAACCGGCACGCCACAAAGGCCTGCGACGCGCCGTGCGCGATGGGCTGGCACAGTTTCGCGACTCGCTGCACCAGCTGCGCGCCTATGCGAACATCCTGCGTTTTCTGCTGGCACGCATGATCTTCATTGACGGGCTGGCGACCATCTTCGCCTTTGGCGGTGTCTATGCCGCAGGCACCTTCAGTCTGGATGAAACTCAGGTCCTGATGTTCGGCATCGCGCTCAATGTGACCGCGGGCATCGGGGCGGCGGCCTTCGCCTGGGTGGATGATTGGCTCGGCAGTAAACGCACCATCATGGTATCGCTGGTAGGATTGATGGTGCCAGGGACGCTGCTGTTGGTGGTGGAGTCGGTCACGCTGTTCTGGATCTTCGGCATGCTGCTCGGTGTGTTCGTCGGGCCGGTGCAGGCGGCCGGACGATCATATCTTGCCCATACCGCGCCGCTGCACCTGCGCAGCCAGATGTTCGGCCTGTTCGCCTTTTCCGGCAAGGCCACCGCGTTTATGGGGCCGCTGTTGGTGGGTTGGGTGACCGGCTGGTTTGACAGCCAGCGTGCGGGCATGAGTGTCATCATCGTGCTGCTGAGCATCGGTTTTGCGCTCATGCTGAGCGTGCCCGCGGCCGAGCGTGATACGGCTTGATGCAAGGCATCACGCCTTGGTTCGCTCCAACTGCTCACGCATGTGTGTATGCAAGGCGTCGACGATACGGGCCGCCTCGTCGTCTCCTTTACCCTGTTTGGCCAGCTCATGTGGATCGAGCGCCGCGCCGAAGCGCAAACTGATCCGGCCCAGGTGCGGGATGCGCCGGCCGGGCGGCAGCGCTGCGTGGCTGCCGCTGATGAATACCGGCACCACCGGTACCGGAAAACGTTGCAGCAGCATGCCGATCCCCGGCCGAAACGGCAGCAGTTCACCACTCCGGGAACGCTCGCCTTCCGGGAACCAGATCAGCCCCCGACCACGACCAAGCACGGCGGCGGCCAGCGCCAGGCTGCTGCGCGCGCCGTGTTCCGGATCGATGGGGATGATCTGCACGATGCGGCTGCCCAACAGCGTCAGACGATTGGTAAACGCCACCCCGGTCCAGCCGCCCCAGTAGAGGGTGTGCAAGCGCGCCGTCGGCAGTGCCGCGCCGACGGCGAAGGGATCGAGATAGCTGGCGTGGTTGCAGGCAAACACCACCACACCCTCGTTGGGCACTTGCTGTCGGCCCTGCACCTGTAGGCGGAACAGCGTGTGCATCAGGGTCCTGTTGAGGCCATACAGCGCAGTGGCGAGGCCACGGACCAGGGCGTTGCGTGGCCGCAGCCAGCGGCGGTGTTTGTCACCGAGGGCCTGCTCCGGATTTTCGATGGGGTCGGCGATTTGCCCGGCGCGACCGGCGGCATTGATCAATTCGTGCAACAGGTCGCGTACCGTTTTGATGCGGCCGATGGCTTCATCGTCAAGCTCCACGCCGCTGCGCCGGCCGATCTCCATGGTCAAATTGAGCCATTCCAGTGAGTCCACGCCCAATTCCAGCTGCAGGTGGCTGTCGGGTGTCAGTCCGCGTTTGGGATAGCGTT